>CABTZA010000028.1 GCA_902489225.1 uncultured Collinsella sp. | reverse complement strand
GGTCATGGTCTCGTCGGCCATGGAATACCTCTTTCTAGACAGCCCGAGCTAGCGCAGCTGGGCGTAATGGTTGTAAATCGAAATAGCCGTGGGATAAAGATAGCGCCCGGACTGAATCACATAGACCAAACCCTGCGCAAAACAGGAGAAGAACAACTCGTCGAGCGTCGACTCCCCCACCATCTTGCGCAGCGCATGGGCATAGTCGCCGTGGCGGTTGGGCTCGATGGCATCGGCCACAAAGACCACCATATCGAGCGGCGTCATGTCGCAGGCACCCACGGTGTGACGGTCGACAGCCTGGAAAACGGCCGGCGACAACTCGGGGAAAAGCTGCGGAAGCTCATAGGCGGCAACAGGGCCATGCAAAAGCGGCGTCGCGGCAGAAGGAGAGCCGGCAATCTTAATGCCGTAATGCAGAGCGCGCGTGACCAGCTCGTCGTCGGAGAGCACTTTGTCCCAGTCATGGATCAGACCGGCAGCAGCGGCATCAAAGCGGTCAACGCCGTAGACCTCGGCAAGATGAAGTGCGGTCTCGGCAACGCCCAGCGAATGCACATAGCGCTTGCGCTTATCCTTCATGCGAACATCGAGCAGCTCTTGAATGCGCTTGAGCAGCGCGCGCTCATCGCCCTCAAACTGATCCTCTACCGACAACGTAGACCCCCATCACTCAAAATCTTCTTGGCCCAAATCGGCATATAGCCTGCGTTTGCGAATGTAGCCGAGCACGGACTCGCTCGTAAGATAGCGCACGCTCATACCGCGGGCAACACGCTTGCGAATGTTGGTCGAGCTAATCGCCAGCGCCGGAATCTGAATATAGCGCACGTCGAACGGCAGCCCCGACTCTTTGATTCGGGCACGCGCCGTATCGATATCAAAGCCCGGTCGCGTCGCCGCAATAAAGGTAGCAAGCTCAGCGATTCGTTCGGCATCATGCCAGGTCACGATATCGATAATCGCGTCGGCGCCCGTAATAAAGTAGAGCTTTACCTGCGGCGGGTAAAAGTCGCGAAGGGCATGAAGCGTATCGGCCGTATAGGTTACGCCCGGGCGGTCAATCTCGAACCGGCTCGCCAAAAAGGCCGGGTTCGCGGCGGTGGCAAGGACCGTCATGGCATAACGGTCCTCGGCAGGCGTCACCGGCTTGTCAAGCTTAAAGGCAGGAGAGCCCGCCGGCATAAAGAGCACAGCGTCCAAGTCGAGCGACTCGCGCGCCTGCTCGGCGGTCACCAGGTGCCCGTAATGGATGGGATCAAAGGTGCCACCCATAATGCCGAGCCTAAACTCCTGCCCGTCCTCTAGAGGAAGCTCGGGCAGACCGATTCCACCGCGCAGCGACATGGCCTACTCGACCTCCGAGGTCTCGGCATCGCCCGCGGCATCCGCCGCATCGACAACCTCGACGCCCTCATCTGCAGCATCGGCCACGTCAATGGCTTCAACGGCAACGTCCTTGTCAGCATCCTCGAGCTCTTCGTACTCCGAGAAGTCCTCAGCGCCCTCAAAGTCAAAGGCGCGCTGGCAAATGCGGACCTCGTCGCCCGCACGGCAACCGGCCTTCTCGAGCGCGTCGTCAACACCCATACGCGCAAACTTATGCTGCAGGTAAATGACGGCTTCCTCGTTTTCCCAGTCGGTCTGGATGACCATGCGCTCGATGGCACGACCGACCACGCGGAAGGCACCGGGCTCTTCCTGGACAATGCGGAAACGCTTCTCACGCTGCAGGCGGCGGCGTTCCCACTCATCGTCACGCAGGTCGACCGGCCCATCCGAGACAGCCAACTCGGCGCGAAGCTTAGCCACCTGCTCGCCCACGGCAAGCATCAGCGTGTTGAGGCCGGCGCCCGTCACAGCAGACACGGCAAAGAACATATGTCCATCGTCGAGCGCTGCGCGCTTGAGGTCGGCAATCTTGTCGGCCGTGCCCGGCGCGTCGCACTTGTTGGCAACGACGATCTGCGGACGCTCCGAGAGCTCTGCGCCATACTGCTCGAGCTCACGGTTAATGATGTGGTAATCCTCGACCGGATCGCGATCCTCAAAACCACCCGTCATGTCGACGACGTGCATGATTAGGGCCGTACGCTCAATGTGGCGCAGGAACTGGTGGCCCAGGCCCTTGCCCTCGCTCGCGCCCTCGATGAGGCCGGGGACATCGGCGACAACATAAGAATATTCGCCGGCACGCACCATGCCGAGGTTCGGCACGAGCGTGGTAAACGGGTAGTCGGCAATCTTGGGACGGGCGGCACTCATGCGCGCAATGAGCGATGACTTACCCACCGAGGGAAAGCCCACAAGCGCGGCATCGGCCATAAGCTTCATCTCGAGCTCAATCCAGTGCTCCTCGGCCGGTTCGCCCAGCTGAGCGAACGCGGGCGCGCGGCGCACCGACGTCACAAAGTGCGTGTTGCCCAGGCCGCCGGCACCGCCGGGCGCCACGACGACGCGCTCGCCATCGTGTACCAGGTCGGCAATATCGAACATCGGGGTCTGCGTCTCGGGGTCGAGCTCGCGCACCACGGTACCCATAGGGACCTTGAGAATCAGGTCCTCGCCGCTCTTACCGTTACGACGGGCACCCTGCCCGTGCGTGCCGCGCTCGGCGCGGAAGTGATGCTTAAAGCGGTAATCGATCAGCGAAGACAGCTGAGCATCGGCCTGGATGACGACATTGCCGCCACGACCGCCGTCGCCGCCATCGGGGCCGCCCTTGGGGACAAATGCCTCGCGCCTAAACGACATGCATCCGGCTCCGCCGTCGCCGCCGCACACGTTAATGCGGCTGATATCGGTGAACTGTGACAACAGAATCGCCTCCTACAAAAAGAGGGAGACCCTTGAATCCTAAAACTCAAGTGCCTCCCACATATGTGCTCTATGAAGGGTGAATTACGCGTTCGCGAGCGGGCGTACGCTGACCCTGTGCTTGATACCCTTGTGGAACTCAACGGTACCGTCGACCAGCGCGAACAGCGTGTCGTCCTTACCACGGCCAACGTTCTCACCCGGGTGGATGTGCGTGCCGTGCTGACGGACGAGAATCGTGCCCGTGGTTACCGTCTGGCCGGCATAGCGCTTCGTGCCAAGGCGCTGACCGCGGGAGTCACGGCCATTACGGGAGGAACCGAGTCCTTTTTTGTGTGCCATTGTGTATACCTACTCTTTCGTTACGAGTGTAATCTACTCGGCGACGGGAGCCTCGGCAACAGCCTCAGCCTCTGCCTTGACAGCCTTCTTGGCGCGGGAGGTAGCCTGAACCTTCACAATCTTCAGCTTGGTGAGCTGCTGACGGTGACCCTTCAGACGACGATAGCGCTTACGCTTGTGGAACTTGAAGACCAGCTGCTTCTCGCCCTTGAACTGCTCAACGATCTGAGCGGTAACCTTGGCCTTGGCCAGCTTGTCGGGATCGGTGACGATCTTCTTACCATCGTTGAGGAAGATAACCGGCAGGGTGACCTTGTCGCCCTCATTGCCCTCGATCTTCTCGACGGTGATGACATCGTCGGTGGCGACCTTGTACTGCTTGCCGCCCGTGTTAACGATTGCGTACATGTTTACTTGCCCTTCATGCATCAGTTAGTGCAACAGCCGAATATAGTAGCAGGCGAAAATACCCCCGTCAACGAGTATGTGGAGCAAATCCACAAGTTCGCACAGGTATGGGGCTGACGAGTCGGCCCTCGTCGTCCTCGCATGCTTGATTCTGACGCTCGACATCGTAGGAGCAGATGGTCACGAGGTCTTGCATACCGGTGGAAACAATAGGTGCATCCACGCCCGGGGTCAAGCCCTGCAACAAAACATCAGCAGCAGAAAGCAAAATTTCCGGACGCATGGAGCCCTCGTTGTCGGCATGGGTGTCGAGCATGAGCACCAAATGGTCCGGGCGCTCCCCCGCCGTGAGCTCATAGCCAACGAGCGTGTGATCCAAATCCAAGCGCTTGCTCTTTTTGCCGCGCGCGTAGTCGATGCCATGATCCGCGCGCAGCGTGTCGATCGCACGACGCACCTCGTCGGCGCTTACGGGCGCCTCGGGATCCAAGTGCAGGTCGATGCGATACGACAGGCGCGTGAGCTGCGCCGTCAACGCCGGCGTGCGCACGTCGATGTACGCCGCCTCGATAGGCGCCAAATCGGCCGGAGATGCCGCAGACAGGCGCCCAAACGCCTCGTCGAGCGCCACGAACTCGGTCATAAACAGGTCATACCACTCGCAGGTCGACGACGTACCAACCGGTAGCGCCGAAGAGAAGCCCACGCGCATGTGCGGAGAGAAGCCCTGCGTGACGGCATAGGGAAGTCCCGCACGGCGCACGATGCGCTCAATGGTATGGATTACTTCGAGATGGCCCAGGTACTTAAGGCGATCGCGCTTGCCATAGCGAACACGAAGCCTAAAGAGCGAGGGGTTGTCGGTCAGGCGCTCACTCATGCGCGATCACCCATCAATACATTCTTGGCGTGGAGCGTGGGGCAGATCCCGCAGCCGGTGCACGACGTGCGGGTGCAGTCGGGAGTCGTGACGCCCTCGAGCGAGCGACGGTACTCGCGCTCGAGGAAGCCGCGCGTGCAGCCGGGGCTCACGTGCTCCCACGGCAGGCGCCAGTCCAACTCGTAGGGCAGGTGCACGAGCTCATTGAGGTCGATGCCGTTTTTGGCAGCAGCCTCCTTCCAGTTATCGAGCGAGAAATGCTCTACCCAGGCGTCAAAGCGAGAGCCCGAGCGCCAAGCATCGATGATGACGGGCGTCATGTCGCGACCGGCGCGGGACAGCGCGGCCTCGATGAGCGAAGTCTCGGCATCGTGGTAATGAACGCGGACGGCACGGTTGCGAACGCTCGTGATAAGCAGCTTCTGGCGACGCTTGACGTCGTCGTAGTCGAGCTGCGGGCACCACTGGAACGGCGTGGCAGCCTTGGGGATAAAGACCGAAACCGAGATGGACACCGAGATCGAGCCGCGACGAGCCTTGGGCACCACGGAACGACCGAGCTCCAGCACGTGATCGGCCAGATTGGCGATGGCCACGATGTCCTCGTCGCGCTCGCCGGGAAGGCCCATCATAAAGTAGAGCTTCATGCGGTTCCAGCCGGCCTCGAAGGCCGCCTTGGCCGCACGGTCCAGGTCCTCCTCGGTCACGTTTTTGTTAATGATGTCGCGCATGCGCTGGCTGCCGGCCTCGGGCGCGAACGTCAGGCCGCCCTTCTTTTCGCCGGCAACCGACTCGGCCATATCCACGCCAAACGAATCCAGGCGCTGCGACGGAATAGACACGCGAATACCCGTATCCTCCAGGCGACGGTTGAGCCTGCCGAGCACGTCGCGAATGCAGGAGTGGTCGGTCGTGGAGAGCGAGGTCAGCGACACCTCGTCATAGCCTGTCTTTTCCAGACCCTGAATCACCGACGAGACGATCTGGTCGGCCGAGCGCTCGCGCACCGGGCGATACGTCATGCCGGCCTGACAAAAACGACAGCCGCGGGCGCAGCCGCGCAGGATCTCGATAGACAGGCGGTCGTGAACCAGCTGCGCATAGGGCACGCACGACTGCGACAGCGGATTCGTGGCGCCGAAATCCTCGACGACGCGCTTGTAGACCACGGTCGGCGCATCCTTGCCCTCACGCGGCACGGTGTAGCCATGCGGCGAGCATGGCTCGTCGTGACGAATCTCATAGAGCGACGGCACGTAGTTGCCGCCAATGGATGCAAGCTGCTCGACAATCTGCGCGCGCGGGACTCCTTCGTCACGCAGGCGGCGATGCAGCTGACAGGTCTCGAGCAGCGATTCCTCGCCCTCACCGATGAGGATGGCATCGAAGAAGGCCGCGTACGGCTCGGGGTTGTACACCGAGGGGCCGCCGGCGATGATGATGGGGTCATCTTCACCTCGGTCGGCCGCTAACAGCGGAATGCCAGCGAGGTCGAGTGCCTCGAGGAAGTTCGTCACCGCCATCTCGTGCGGCACATGCAGACCGACGATATCAAACGAAGCGACCGGCGCTGCACCCTCGAGCGAGAGCAGCGGAATGCCTGCCTCGCGCATAGCGTCACCCATATCGGGCCACGGCACATAGCCACGCTCGCAGGAGATGCCCTCGGCCTGGTTAAGGATGTTGTAGAGGATGGCGATGCCCTGGTTGGGCAGACCAACCTCGTACACATCCGGGTAGATCAGGCAGCAACGGTAGTCGGCATCGGCCTTGGAAAGCGTGCCCCACTCGTGATCGATATAGCGACTCGGCTTCTCGACCTTGGCGAGCAACGGCTCAATTAAATGAAAACAGTCTTGGTATGCAACGCGCAACGGAAAACCCCTAAGCAGCGAGATCTGATGCGTCCTGATAGGACGCCATAGGACGGGTAGCGCCCGCGACCGTGGTCACCAGATCGCGAACGCGGGAGAACGTGGCAGTGACCACCTCGTTGGCACGGCTGTAGTCGACATCGCGCTCGTAGAGCGAAACGAGCGCACGGCCCATGCCATAGGTGCCCGCGGCAGCAGTGAGCGCCTTGACGGCAAACCCAATATGCGGCGTCTGCTTGACGAGCGCGCGGGTGACCGCGCGGATCACAAGACCGCCGGCAAGCACGCCGGCGACCTCGTAGCCGCGCTCGGGCTTAATGCCGCGTCCAAAGACGGCAGCGAGCTCAAAGAGCATGCCCACCTGCGCCAGCGCCATAACGGGATAATCGGCGCCCGGCAAAAACACCAAAGCCCCGGTCGCCATATTGGTGAGCGCACACGAGGTGATGATGCGGTTGGCCGCCGCGATGCGCATGAAGGCAAAGTTCGCCGCAAAAGCCGTTTCCTTATCCGTGCGATCGAGAATCCAGCGGGCAAGCGTCTCGAGCAGATACGTCTTATCGGTTGCCGCTACCACGCCAAGCATGGGCGTGGACTCCTCGATAAACGGCACCTCCACAGCAGACTCGGCAAGCACGCACACGGGCGCGCCGGCGATCACGAGCTCCTGCACGGCACTCTCCAAGCGGTCGGAACCACACGAGAGCACCAGCACCACATCGGTATCGGTCTTTGGAGCAATTCGCTCCTCCCCCAGACGCTCGACGCGCACAATGCCCGAGGTCGTCTGCGGCACAAAGGCATCACGCACCGTCTCGGCCAGAAAGCGCGAGGCAGACGAATCCAGATAGACCGAGACGCGCACCGGCGTATCGGAATCCTTCTTAACGGACGCGCCCATCTTAAAAGCGCGGGTCAGCTTATCTACGGGAATTTTCATAGCAAACCCCTCCAGCGGTTACGCGGCGCCCGAACGATGCCGCCATATGGATTGTACGATACCCACCGTCAGCAGCTGAATCATCATCGAAGACGAACCGAAGCTAATAAACGGTAGCGGAATACCGGTAATCGGCATCATGCCGATGCACATGCCGATGTTTTCGAAGGTCTGGAACGCCCACATGCCAACGATGCCAACACACGAAAGACGCAAAAACAGGGACTCGCACTTAAAGGCGACGCGAATCGTCGAAAAGATCAACAGCACGTAGAGGCACAGGAGCAAAAAGGAACCGCAAAAGCCAAAGGTCTCGGACAGGAAGGCGAAGACGAAGTCGGTGTGGAACTCAGGCAGAAAGCCGCCTGCCGACTGCGTCGCATGCCCCAGGCCCTTACCAAAGAAGCCGCCCGAGCCAACGGCGATAAGCGACTGCTGCAGGTTGTAGGCATCGTCCGAATCGGCATTATCGGGGTCGATAAAGACCGTCAGACGGTTCATCTGGTACTGCTTGATGAGCACATCGTGGCCGAGCAACGAATCAAAGACCGAATCAAGTGCCAGAACGAGGGCCACCAGACCCACGAGCAGGGCCAGGGTCGACAGCACCCATTCGCGGCGTGCACCGCTCATACAAATGACGATGGCGCCCGAAACAAGCACGACCAGGCCCGAGCCCAGGTCGCCCATGGCAACGACGGCCAAAAACGGAATGGACAGCATGCCGCAGAGCTTGACGTAGTCGCGAACGGTATCGATGCGACCGTTATACTGCGAGCCAAGCGTAGCAATAAAGAAGATGGTGATGAGCTTGGCAAGCTCAACCGGCTGGAATGTCAAGCCGATACCGGGAATCTTGATCCAGCCCGTCATGCCCAGACCGCCCGTATAGGACAGACCTGGAATCTTGGGCGAGAGGATCACGATCAGGTCGATGACGAGCAACGCCGTCGAGAAATTGGAAATACCGCGCAGGTCGGTACGCCAGACCAGCACCGCCAGCACCGTACCGATTCCAATTCCCAGCAGATGGCGTGAGAACGAAGCGTCGGCCTTAAACTGCGAAGCCGACCAGATAATGATGGCACCGTAGGCGACGAGGGCCACAGTAGCCACGAGCACACCGATATGCACCTTTTGGCGAAACGTGCCGCGCGAGGCCGAAAGTTGCTTGTTGACACGGTCCAGGCTGCTGCGAGAGCCGGTCTTGGTTGAACGGAACAGATCCGCCGGAGAAAAATCCATCGCAACCTCCTATCGAACCGAAGAATCGCCCGGGGCCGAAGAGGTATCGGGCTCGTCATAAATCACGCCGAGCACGTCGCGCACGACATGCATCGCGGTATCTGAGCCACCGCCGCCCTGCTCCAGGACGGTAGCGATGACATACTTGGGGTCATCGGCCGGTGCATAGGCGCAGAACCACGCGTAATCATCCTCGCCACTTTTCTCGCCCGTGCCCGACTTGCCGTATACCTGCGGCGTCAGGGTGCCAAAGTGAGCCGCCAGGGACGTCGATGCCGTGTAAATCACGTCGTGCATGCCGTTGCGAACAAGAGCCAAATCCGAATCGCTGTTGATCTTGGCCTCCAGGCGCTTCTTCTTGCCCTTGCCGTTGTACTTATAGGCATCGCCGTCGCCATCGCGCGACACGGCAGACAAAAATACGTGAGGCACGTACTGTTTGCCGCCGTTGGCAAGACCCATATAGGCGCACGCCATCTGCAGGGGCGTCACCAGGATGTCGCCCTGGCCGATGGCAATGTTGGTCATATCGCCGGCATTCCACTTGCGGTCCTCGGCAGAGGCGTCGGTGAAGTATGACTCTTTCCACTCGGCATCGGGAATACGACCCGCGCCCTCACTCGGCAGATCGATACCGCAGGTCTTGCCTAGGCCCCAGCGACGAAAGACCTCCTGCAGGCCCTCGGGATGTTGCTCGTCATAAAAGAACGCCTTGCCCATGTCGTAGAAGACGGGGTCGCACGAGTTGGCGATACCCGACTGCAGCGTCATGGTGCCGTGGCCAGACGTCAGCCAGCAGCGCTTGCCCCAAGCCTTGCCCAGACCCGTCCAATAACCCGTGCAGTTGGTTGTCTGCGTTGAAGTGTAGGTTCCAAACTCAAGACCGGCCAGTGCCGAGAGCGGCTTGATGGTCGAGGCCGACATGTACTGTCCGCTAATGGCGCGGTTGAGCAGCGGGTGCGAACCCTTGTCATCATTGAGCTCGGTCCACACGTCATTTGAGACGCCGCCGATAAAGACGGACGGATCGAACTTGGGCTGGCTCGCCATGCCCAGGATCTCGCCATTGTTGGGATCGAGACACACCACAGCGCCGTTGCCGGCATTGCTGTAGCCAGTGGTCTTGGCAAGCTCGATAGCGCTCGCCAGCGCCGTCTCACAGGCCTGTTGGATCTTAAGGTCGAGCGTGAGCTTAATGTCGGAGCCGGCCTTCGCGGGCACGGCGCCGGCCTGACCGGTCACATTGCCCGAGGCATCGACCTTGACGGTCTGCTCGCCACGAATACCCTGCAGCAGGTTTTCGTAGTAGCTCTCAACGCCCGCCTGGCCCACGATATCGCCCGACTGGTACGTAATCTTGCCAGCAGAAGCATCATCATCGCCAGAGGTTTTCTTATTCTGGGCCTCAAGCTGCTCGGAGGTAATGGTGCCGGTATAGCCCAAGATATGGCATGCCGTCTCGCCATATGGATACTGACGCTCGGTACGCTCGGCAATCTTGACGCCCGGGAACTCGCCGGCGTGTTCCTTGATATAGGCAACCGTGGAGCGACGGACGTCCGTCGCGATGGTATGCAGGCTCTGAGCGCCCTCTGTATTGTCCTGAATATTGCGAAGGACCGCCACGTAAGGCATTCCAAGCACGTTGGCAAGATGGCGAACCAGAACCTCATCCTCGGCAAGGTCGCGGTAGGCCACGACAGCAAGTGAGGGACGGTTCTGGACAAGCGCCACGCCATTGCGGTCGAGGATGCGGCCGCGCACAGCGGGTGTGGTAACGGTGCGAGTCTGATTACTATTGGCCTGCTTCTCGTAATAGTCCGACGAGACCATCTGCATGCCCCACAGCTTGACGGCAAGTGCCGCAAACATCGCGCCCACACCCGTGGTGAGGATGGAAAAGCGGCCCTTAAAGGCGGTCGCCGCGGTATTGCCCTCGCCCTCGGTGGCGCGCGGGGCCGTTCCATGCTGCGTATCGTAAGTAAAACGGGAATCGCCACGACGCATGATGACCAGCGCGACCACGATGGCCACAACCAGCACGATACCGGCGATAATAACCGTCAACTGGGAAGACATCTACGGGCCTCCCCTATTTGAGCTTGCGGGTCTTGGGCTTAAAGCGCATACCCGTCTGGCGTCCGCCACGTGCGGAGAATCCATAGCCGGACTGCGGCACGACGCCGGACATCAAAAACGGAATGGCAACCAGACCCGTCAGGATCGAGGACGGCAGCGCATGGCCGAAGATCGCCACGACAAAGCTCGTCTCCAAACCCATAAACAGCAAGATGATGCTGTAGATCACATTAATGACGAGCGCGAAGGCGCCCACAGTGATGCCGCGCGCACTCGGGGTACCGCCCGTCTGACCGACGGCGCTGTGCACCAGGGCAAAAGAACCCACGGTCAGCAGGAGCGACATAACGCCCACCGGCACGGCAGCGGACAGGTCATAAAACAAGCCGCTGCAAAAACCGCACACGACGGCACGGGTCGGGTCGCCCGAGAACACGCTTAGGCACACCAGGATAATCATGAAGTTGACGCGACCGCCCGCAATGGAGATCTGCGGTGCCAGGCCTGCCTGCAGCAGCACGCACACAATGGCGGCGATTACAAACGTGCGGGAGCTCATCCCCTGCTCGTGTAGATCCATGGACATGCCCCCTATTCGCTCGAGCCGGAATCGGTCGTCTCGGACGTGTCGGAACTGTCATCCGAGCTCTCGTCCTTCGTCTTGGTCGCAGCATCGCGCGACGTTCCCTGCGGCGTGCTGTTGGCCGTGCTCACGTCCTCATCCGAGGCCGACTGTTCGTCGGTCAGCGAGGTGATGACCAGCACTTCCTCGTTGTTCTCGGCCGTGGTCTGGGCGCGCACCACAATGGTGTAGTACACGTCGTTTGCCGATTTCTCGACCGACGAGACGGTGCCGAGCGGTAGACCCTTGGGGAACACACCGCCAATGCCCGAGGTCACGATGATGTCGCCAACCTTAACATCGGAGTCGACGCTCACGTACTCAAGACGCAGCGTGCCGTCAGCCTGACCCTGCAGCATGCCTTGGGCGCGCGTGTCCTGCACCATAGCGGACACGCCCGAGTTCTCGTCGCCAATCAGGCGCACGGTGGACGTCTTGGCCGAGACTTCGATGATCTGGCCGATAACACCGGCCGAACTCGTCACAGGCATGTTGATGGTAAGGCCGTCGGCAGAGCCCTTGTCGATGGTGACGGTCGAGGTCCAGGCATCGCCCGAGGCACCAACAATACGAGCTGCGGTCGATTTGAGGTTATAGGTCGACTGCAGGCCGACCAGCCCCTCCAGACGCTCGGCGGTCTTTTGAGCCTCGGAGAGCTCAGCAACCTTAGAGGTCAGTTCCTCGTTTTGCTTCTTAAGATCGTCAAGCGTGTCCTGCGACGCCGTAAGGTTAGAGAACACGTTGCCGATCGCATTGAAGGGAGCCGCCACAGCCGAGCCCACAAAGCGCACCGGCGAGGTAATCGTCGTTACGCCCGAACGCACGGCATGAATCGGTCCTGCCTCGCCCTCGCGGATGTAAAACGTGAGCAGCAACACCGAAATCAGGCTGAAAACAATCAACGGGCGCATACCCGTTGATTGTCGCTTGGTATTCAGATTTGTGGAGAAACCCGAAGATCGTGCCAAATGGAATCCACCTTTTGGAAATTAAGCATTGGTCTGGACGAAGCCGCCATCAAACGCATTGGCCTCGAGCACGCGGGCACAGCCGTTAACGACGTTATCGAGCGCCGTGGGGCTGACGTTGACCGAAACGCCGGTCTCATCGCGCAGGCGCACGTCGAGACCGCGCAGCAGCGCGCCGCCACCGGTCAGCAAAATGCCGTAGTACATAAGGTCAGAGGCAAGATCGGGCGGCGTGGCATCGAGGGCGTCCTTAACGGCCTTGGCCATCTCGTCGAGCGGCTTGTTGAGCGCGCGACGGATCTCCTCGCTCTCGATGCGCACGGTCTTGGGCAGACCGGTGATCACGTCGCGGCCGTTGACCTCGACGTCGAGCTCGTCCTTGAGCGGCACGGCGGAGCCGACCTTGATCTTGATGTCCTCTGCCGTACGCTCGCCGATGGCCAGGTTGTAGGCATCACGAACGTGCGTGAGGATGGCCTGATCGAACTCGTCGCCGGCAATACGGATGGACTGCGAGACGACGATGCCGCCCATAGCGATAACGGCAACCTCGGTGGTACCGCCACCGATGTCGATGACCATGGAGCCGGTGGGTTCCTCGACGGGCAGGTCGGCGCCGATAGCGGCGGCCATAGGCTCTTCGATCAGATAGGCCTGGCGAGCGCCGGCTTGGATCGTAGCCTCAAAGACGGCACGCTTCTCGACAGACGTGACACCGGAGGGAACGCAGACGACAACGCGCGGACGCGGGGTCCACGGATAGCGCTTCTCAGACGCCTTGTCGATAAAGTAGCGGAGCATGGCCTCGGTAACATCGAAGTCGGCGATGACGCCGTCCTTCAGGGGACGAACGGCCACGATGTTGCCGGGCGTACGGCCGAGCATGCGCTTTGCCTCGATACCGACCGCGAGGATGCGCTCGTCGTTCTTGTCGATGGCGACAACAGAGGGCTCGCGAATGACGATGCCCTTGCCACGCACGGAGACAAGCGTATTTGCGGTGCCGAGGTCGATGGCAAGATCGCCCGCATAGCTACCGAAGAACATATCCATCAAAGAAAACAACGCAACTCCTGATGTGTTGGATGATTGCTGGAAAACTACTAGCTCATCATACTAGCGCAAGCCCGGCACCTCACTTGCGGTGAAGCGCCGGGCAAAGCTAAATCCCATAAGGTCACTACTGGTTGTCAGCAGCCGAGAAATCCATATCGAGCGAGGAAACGGCCCAGCCGATATGGTTGTCAGAGCGCACGAATTTGACGGTGTACTCCTGCTCGCCGCCCTTGGACAGCGATGCCTTCACCTTAGCGGTCGTCTCGGTCATGGACTGATCCATGCCCTCGACGGACACGGTGGCACCCTGCGGAATCGAGGAGATGATCATCGACTTAGCGTCCTCGGACAGGCTCGAGGCCAGGCAAGACTCGGCCTTTGCCGTGTCACCGTCGCCGGCAGCCTGGAACAGATCGGTAACGACAGACTCCTGAGACGGGAAGCCAAAGCCGCGCGTGTAGGCAAAGCCCAGACCGCCCGCGGCGATCAAAATGAGCAGAAGCAGCACGATGAAGACTTTGAGACCCGTGTGGCGATGGCGACGACGGACCTTGGCCTGCTTACGATCCTGACGGTCCTGCTGGACCATCTCGGACTCGGACAGCGTAAAGAAGCCGGTGTCCGAGGGATCGGGCATAAACTGACCGGTCGCGCCCGTAGGATCGAGCGGATCGACGGCAGGAGCGTCCATCGCGGGCGCCGGAGCCGTGGCCATAGCCGTCTGGGCAGACAGCGCGGCAAGCGAATCGTGCACGCGGGCAAGCTCATCGGCCTGCTCGGAGGTGAGCTGGTAGATGCCATCGGCAGTAGCGGCGTTAAAGGCGTCGAGTGCGTCGGAGGGACGGCCGGCGGCAGAAAGCGCCTGACCCATGCCGGCGTTGAGCGCACGCGTGTCGTCACGGGGACCGGCAAAGTCGATAGCCGTGCGGTAGGTCTCCACGGCATCCGCCGGACGGCCGAGCTTAATGAAGCAACGACCGAGCTCGCCGAGTGCGGCGGCAGGAGCCGGATTGGCGCCGTCGATGGCAGCCTGACGGAAGGCAGTTCCTGCGTTGGCATAGTCGCCCGACTGGAACAGCGCGTTACCCAGGCCCAGATAGGCCTTGAACGGCGTGGCATAGGAAGCATCCTGCGTAGCGGCAGAAAACGCCTGAGCGGCCGTCGTGTAGTCGCCCACGGCGGCGAGCGCCTTGCCGCGGTTGGTGAGCAGCGCGCCGCGCTTGCCATAGGTGCCGTCATTGAGGGCGGCGGCATAGGCCTCGGCGGCCTCGGCATACATGCCCAGGTGCATCAAGGCGTTGCCACGAAGGTGATCGGCCTCGCCCATAATCTCATCGGGAGTCTTTGCCGCACCAAGCATCTGGGCTGCAGCGGAAAAATCACCCGCGCGGTAAGCGGCGCGGCCCTGTTGGATCAGCTGGCTATTCAAGGAAGTCCCCTTTACTCGTGAACGATCTCGACGTGGACGATCTCGTCGCCGGCACGCAGCTGCGAAATCACATCGAGACCCTCGACCGTGGTGCCAAAGACGGTGTAACCGGAATCGAGGTTATGCTGGGCGCCCAGGCAGAAGTAGAACTGCGAACCCGCGGAATCGGGGTCCATGGAGCGTGCCATGGCAAGGGCGCCATCGACATGGCTGTTGCGCGGATTGGTGGCAAACTCGCCCTTGATGCAGTAGCCGGGGCCACCGGTACCGGGCATGCCGTCGGGGCCCTCAAGGCCGGCAGCGACGTCGGCGCCGGACATGTCGCGGGTATTGGGGTCGCCACCCTGAATGACAAAGCCGGGCACATAGC
>CABTZA010000027.1 GCA_902489225.1 uncultured Collinsella sp. | reverse complement strand
TGACGGTGCGGTCGCGCTCAGGTCGAATTGCCCCTGATTGTGGCTGCACGGCGATTATTACATCTACTCTATCAGGTCGTTGTGGCGCTCGATGGCATCCGCTACCGTACCGCCCTCATCCACAATAAGCGAACGGCGCTTGGGCGAGATGATGCGCTGGGCGGGGTACACGCCGCGGTGTCCGGCAGTTAGGTAGCTGATAAAGGCCACGATGACAAAGAACCCGGCTGCCGTGCCGTGGAACAGGTCGATGGCCATCATGCAGGTGGTGATGGGCACGTTGAGGCCGGCACAGAACACGCCGAGCATGCCGAGAGCCGCCAGAAAACTGGGGTCGATTCCGACGAGGCAACCGATCCAGCCGCCGAGCGCCGCACCGATGCCAAACAGGGGCGTGACCTCGCCGCCTTGGAAGCCCGCACCCAGGGTAAGCGCTGTGACGACCAACTTGATGGCTGCGTCTGCCAGGGTGGTGTTGCCGGCAAATCCGGCGCCGGAAAGCCACGTGGAAAGGCCGGCGTAGTCCCAGGCGTCGAGAAGGGCATAGGCGGCCAAAACCACGAGTGCGCCTATGAGTGCGCGAACGAGGTAATTGGTGATAAAGCGACCGTACAGGCTCTTGACGGTTCGAACTGACCAGGCAAAGAGGCGTGCCGTCAGACCGAAGATAATGGCGCTGATAACAACGATGACAACCGTCCGTGGTGTCATGTTGGGAACGCTGGCGATGACATTCGCTTCGTACTCGGTACCCAGGGCGAGTGATGTAAAGTAGCCGGTAAACGAGGCGACCAGGCAGTAGATGCCCGCGGTGTAGTCGATCTTGCCGATAAAGCACATCTCCATGCCAAAGAAAGCTCCGGCAAGGGGCGAACCGAATACGGCGCCAAAGGCCGACGAGATGCCGGCGAGCATGAGGTCGTGGTGGTCATGCTTTTTGAGGTGGGCGAGGCTCGAGATGTTGCTGGCGATGGTGCCGCCAATCTGCACCGCAGCTCCCTCACGACCGGCCGATCCGCCGGTGAGGTGCGTGAGCGTGGAGCAGACGAAGGTGAGGACGGCCATGCGCATATGGATGAGGCGTGTGCCCAGAGCGGAGTCGATGACCAGGTTGTTACCGCGTTTGGCGGCAAGACCGTGGTTTTTGTACACCCATGCGGTGGCAACGCCCACAACGGGAAGCAGCGCGTAAATCCACGCATGGTGCTCGCGATAGTCAGTCGCGATATTCAACGAGGCCAAAAACGCCCAAGCGGCAACGCCCATGGCGAGCGATACGGTGACGACGAGCACGAGCAACTTGGCGCTCACGAGTAGGTTGCGGACGTTGCGGCGCGTGTCGGCAGCTAAGAGATGCTCGGAGCGAGTGAGCTGATGTCTGCCTGCCATGATGACGTCGTTCAGGGAGAAAAAGCCGCCGTCGTCGAGCGGCTGGGAATGATCCTGCGTTTCGTTTGCGCTTTCGGTTTTGTCGTTATGAGCCATACGTTCCTCTTTTAGGTTGCAACGCAAGCATTATAAAACGCGGTAAACGCGACGAGCCGGTGGGTTGGTTTCCATTCTGTTTCGCGGCCTGCAACCGACAGGTGTATTTGCGGGTACAGGCCGAGTCGCGGCCGTGCATCGGGGGATTATACTGAGAAAAGCATAAAGAATCGGCGCCCCTGTTGTGCGCCGTGGCATTAAGAGGTGCATATGGCAGAGAAACTCATTCCACTGGAGGACGCGCAGTCGATTGTTCTGTCGCATGTTGCTCCGACCGATCTCGTCGAGATTCCCGTGTGGCAGGCCGCCGGTCTTCCCTTGGCCGAGGACGCGGTGGCCGATATCGACATCTCGCCGTTTGCCAACAGTGCTATGGACGGATATGCCGTGCGCTCGGCGGACTTGGCTCAGGCGTCTGGCGAGGCGCCGGTGACGCTCGACGTTATCGGACACGAGGCCGCGGGCCATGTGTTTGAGGGCGCTCTTGGCCCGGGCGAGACGGTCCGCATCATGACGGGCGCGCCGGTACCCGAAGGTGCCGATGCCGTGGTGAAATACGAGATCGTCGAGGTGCTTGACGGCGATGGCAACGAGGGCTCGCACGTGAGCTTCTCGGCGCCGGCAAAGGTGGGGGAGAACGTTCGCTCTGCCGCCGAGGAGGCCCATGCCGGCGATATCGTGATGCGCGCCGGCGAGGTTGTGGCTCCGGCCGGCGCCGGCTTGCTGGCAAGCGCCGGATACGCGAGCGTGAAGGTCCATGCCGCTCCGCGCGTGGGCATTATCTCGCTGGGCACGGAGCTGGTCGCGCCGAGTGAGCTGCCGGCGCGCGGGCAGATTCGCGACTCCAACTCGTCGGCGCTGATGGCCGAGGCGCTCGATGCCGGCGCCGAGCCCGTGTTCTACGGTATTGCGCCCGACGATGAGCGGGCGATTGGCGAGCTGGTGCATCGCGCCACGCGAGAGTGCGATTTTGTCATTACGAGCGGCGGCGCCTCGGCGGGCGATTACGACTACGTGACGGCGCTCGTCCGGCGCGAGGGCGTGGTGCTGTTCGATCGCATCTCGATGCGTCCGGGCAAGGCCATCACGTTTGGCTTGCTCGGGGGCAAGCCCTACCTAGGGCTTTCAGGCAATCCGGCCGCGGCGTATGTGGGCTTTGAGATGCTTGCCCGTCCGGCGATTCGCAAGATGCGCGGCTTTGCCGAGGGCGTGCGTCCCGTGCAGCAGGCGACGCTCACGCACGGCGTGAAAAAGCGCCAGGACCGACGCTTCTTCGATCGCGCCACGGTTTTGCGCGACCCCGAGACCGGTGAGCTGTTGGTGACCGAGGCCAAGACGCAGAATTCGGCGCTGCTCGGCACGATGCAGCGGTCCAACTGCCTGCTGCGTATTGACGAAGGACCGTGCGAGCTCAAGGCGGGCGACGTCGTGGATGTCGTGCGTGTCGACCTGCCCGAGGGCACGGTGTTGTAGGAGGAAGACTATGGAGTTGAAGATTTCGATCGTGACGTGCTCGGATACGCGCGATCTTGCTCAGGACGAGGCTGGAGCCGCACTCGAGGAACTTATCGAGGCGCAGGGCTGGACGGTCGTCTCACATGTGGTCGTGCGCGACGACGCCAGCGAGATCGGTGATGCCATTGTGGAAGCTGCCGATGAGTGCCACGCCAATGTCGTGCTCACCTGTGGCGGCACGGGACTTTCGATGCGCGACGTGACGCCCGAGGCGACGCGTGCCGTCTGCGACCGCGATGTGCCGGGTATTGCAGAGGCAATCCGCGCGTACTCCATGACCAAGACGCGCCGCGCTATGCTCTCGCGCGCCGTGTGCATGCAGCGTGGGCATACGCTTGTCATCAACTTTCCGGGATCCACGAAAGCGGCCCGCGAAAGCTGGGAGGCCGTGAGCGATCAGCTGGAGCATGCGGCCCAAATGACGGCGGGCGGCGGACATACCAAATAAGCGGTTTACCTGCGGCGGGGCGACCTGAACGGCTGCTCCGCCTTTGTTTTCCGCCGAAGCGACGCCGAGGTGCACGGCAACTCGAAACTATATTCTCTAGCGAGAATAATTTCTCATTATCATTATTCGCGCGGAAGTATAATCTAGTAACAGAATAAAGCCTGCGGCGGGGTGCCCGGGCATAGCGTTCGAAAGGGTTGAATATGTTCGATATGGTTTCACGCCGCGGTTTTGTCTCGCTTTCTGCTGCCGCTGCCGCCGGCCTTGGCCTTGCCGGCTGCTCGGGCAACAAGACGTCCGAGCCCGCTGGTTCCGATGCCGGCTCCGTCAAGTCTTCCTCTAAGAAGAAGGCTGTCGAGCTGCAGGTCTTTGCCGCCAACTCGCTCGAGAAGGCCCTGCCCGAGGTTCAGGAGTTCTACACCGAGCAGACCGGCACCACGTTTGCCGACACGCAGTTTAAGGCGTCTGGCGACCTCGTCGAGCAGATGCGCGCCGGTGCCACGGCCGACGTGCTCATCACCGCTTCCAAGGGCACCATGGATGACGCTGAGACCGCCGAGCTCGTCGACGCCGGCACCCGTGAGGACATGTTCGTCAACGACCTCGTGATCATTCGCGCTGAGGGCTCCGACACCAAGGTCGAGGCCATCGCCGACGTCGCGAATCTGGACGGCAAGATTGCCATCGGCGACGCCAAGACCGTTCCCGCCGGAAAGTACGCCAACCAGGCTCTGGCCTCCGTGGGCCTCTACACTGGCACCGAGGGCGACGACGGCGAGTATACTCCCGAGATCGCCGACAAGGTCGCGCTGGCCGATAAAGTGGGCACCGCAGCTGCCTATGTGTCCACAGGCGACTGCGTGGCCGGTTTTGTCTACAGCTCCGACATCTTCCGCTACGACGGCATCGAGGAGGCCTTTGTGTGCCCTGAGGATTCGCACAAGCCCATTGTGTATCCGGGCGCTGTTGCCGAGAGCTCCGAACATGCCGACGAAGCCAAGGCGTTCATCGATTTCTGCCTGACCAACAAGAAGGCTCAGAAGATTTGGGCTAAGTACGGCTTTGAGCTTTCCGCGTAGTGCGGCTTGGCGCGATAATTCCATCGTTTTGTGTTTCACTCCGTCCTTGTATTCGCTTGGAGCTTTTCGTGCTTAATAGATTCCGCATGCTTGTCGCCTGTGCTTTGACCTTGACGCTTTGCTGGGTGCCGGGATTTGCGTTTGCTGGGGACGCTGAGGACGGGGCCCAGGTTGCTGCGACCGCTCATGGGCTTTCCTATGGGATCGAGGGTTTTGAGCGGCTGGCCAAGGGGACTGCTCGTGCCATGGAGGGCCAGCCTGAGGGCTACCGGTTTCCCGTTGACGAGGACGTGGACCTTGTAGTGGCGCCTGCTGCCGATCGCGTTGTGGTGTGGATATCGCCCAAGGCGGTCGAGAAGTATGGATTGGATCCGCAGGATAACGAGTGCGTATCGGGTCTCAAGGCCCTCGTCTGTAAGCTCGACAGCGCAAACTGCATGGGAGGTGCGCAGCTAGGGGACGTGGATCTTCCTTGGTATGTCACGGCGGAAACAACGTTTGATGCCGGCGGGTATACCTATGGCTTTGACGAGCGCGGTGCGGATGGGGACCGCTATGTGGTGATTGCATCAGCCTCGGGTGATGCCAAGGGCGGCGCGCGTTGGCTTGATAGCGCTCAAATGGTGGAGGCATCGTCTGTCGTGTTGCGGGATGAGCAGGGGCCCTTGACCTCTCTGGCCTCTTTTTTGGGCGACATCGACTATCGCCCGTTTTGGGTGTCCATTAAAACGAGCGGCCTTGCCCTGCTGATCTCCTTTACACTGGGCCTGTTTGCCGCATGGAAGACCATGGGTACGACGAGCCGCATCAAGGGCTTGCTCGATTCGGTCTTTACGATTCCTATGGTGCTGCCGCCCACGGTGTGCGGCTTTTTGCTCCTCATGCTGTTTGGCCGCTCGACCGGGGTCGGTCGGTGGCTTATCGCGCACGGCGTCTCGATCGTCTTTACGTGGCCGGCGGCGGTGATCTCTGCCGTGGTAGTGTCGTTTCCGCTGGTCTACCGCACGGCGCTCGGAGCCTTCGAGAGCCTCGACACGCAGATGCTCGATGCGGCGCGCACGCTGGGCTGGTCCGAGCGTCGCATCTTCACCAAGCTTATGATGCCGCTCGGCTGGCCCTCCATCGCCGCCGGCACGGTGCTCGCCTTCGCTCGCGCGATGGGCGAGTTCGGCTGCACCCTGTTCTTTGCGGGTAACTACGCCGGCATTACGCAGACCATCCCCATCGCCATCTACTTTGAGTGGATGGGCGGCAACACGTCGGTGGCCCTCTTTTGGGTTGCTGTCGTGATCGTGTTTAGTTTCCTAGTCATCCTATTCATCAACATGTACACCGCTCATTCGCAAAAGTATCGCGAGCGTGGTCTCTCCCGTGCGGAGCGCAAACAGGCCAAAGAACTCGCCGGACAGGGCGATTCGCTCGACCCGGCGGGTGGCGATGCCCTGCGTATCGATCGCGAGGCGCTGGCCGAGCTTATGCGCGATGACACGGTCTCGAAGGGAAGTCGATAGGCCATGTCGCTCGTTCTGGATATCAAAAAGCGCTATCCCGGGTTTATGCTCGACATGCAGCTTGAGGCCGGCGAGGAGCGCGTGGCGCTGCTTGGTGCCTCGGGTTGCGGCAAGAGCTGCACGCTGCGTTGCATTGCCGGCGTGGAGACGCCCGACGAGGGCAAGATCGTCGTCAACGGCGTGACCTTTTTTGACTCGGCGGCGGGCATCAACCTGTCGCCCCAGGAGCGAAAATGCGCCCTGTTGTTCCAAAACTATCAGCTGTTTCCCAACATGACGGTGGCCGATAACGTATGCGCTGGTGTAAAGGACGCGGGCGACGCCGCGGCGCGCAAAAGGTTGGCCGAGCGCTATCTGGGTATTTTCGGTCTGGCCGATTTTGCCGACCGCTATCCCGCGCGCCTCTCGGGCGGCCAGCAGCAACGTGTGGCGCTTGCGCGCATGGTGGCGGCGCATCCGGGCATTTTTATGTTCGACGAGCCCATGAGCGCACTCGATTCCTATCTTAAGAGCGCCCTCGAACAGAACATGCTCGACCTGTTCGATGTATGCAACCGCACCGTGCTCTACGTGAGCCACGACATCGACGAGGCGTGCCGCCTGTGCCAGCGCATCTGCGTGATGCACGACGGGCATGTTGAGGAGATCGGCTCTGTCGAGGACGTGGTCCGCCGTCCGCAGACGCTGGCGGCACTGCGCCTGACGGGCTGCAAGAACACAAGCCGGGCGCGCAAGATCGGCGACGAAGAAGTTGAGGCCCTCGATTGGGGCATGACCTTTAACGTGGGTCGTGAGGTGCCCGACGACGTGGCGTACCTGGGCATTCGCGCAAGCTACTTCCATGTTGACAATCGCGCGGAGCGGGGTCGCAACAGCTATGATTTGCACGTGGCCCGAGTGAGCGATTCGCGCTTTGAGCGCCTGGTGCTGTTGGATGTGCTGCGTGCCGATGCGCCGACGCGCCTGCAGTGGAAGGTCAACAAAGTGGGCATGCCTGTTGACGAGCTGCCGCAAGCAGGCGAGACGCTTCGCATGCATTTTGATGCCAGCAGGATCCATTTGGTTTGTCGATAGCGCCGGGTAATGCCGTCGGGGCATATAAGCCTCGGCGGCTTTGTTTTTGCCGTTCGCCGAATGAGGAATGACAAACTCTTATCAATTAAGATAATTATTTATTAAGCGATGGCACACGACGCTGTCGTACGAATGTCAACGGTGTTCGCATGGTCAGCGACCGTTGATATAGTTGACCTCAACTGGTAAAGGAGGGTGCGCACATGCCGCAGATGACATATATTCGCCGCGTTGCCGCGCGCGCCCTGTATATGGCTCGGAGTCGCATATGAGCAGGTATGTTCACGGCTCCGGGAGAGACGACGCACAACTAAATAATCGACCGCAAAGCAGGTTCCCTAAAATTCCGGGTTTGAGCACGGCCGGGCAATCGCCGTCCGTCGTGCATCGATACCGCTGTTATCCATTTTTGGTTCGAGAGGGGAACCGTCATGGCTGAAGAATTCGATTTTCATCCGATGTGGGAGAGCCTCGGCATGAATCTTGCCGATCACGACATGCTGCTGGGCGCCGTGGGCCAGATGTACGGCGACATGTTCCTGACGCAGAACAATCGCCCCAAGTCCACGTCCTACCTGGACTTTGTGGCCACCAACATCCATAGCGGCCGTATTAAGGAGATGCTTGACAAGAAGGAGGCCGGCGAGGCCACCAAGATCGTCGGTTCGTTCTGCGTGTACGTGCCCGAGGAGATCGTACTTGCCTGTGACGGTATTCCCGTGGGCCTGTGCTCGGGTGCCGATTGGGCAACCGATAAGGTCGAGGAGCACCTGCCACGCAACACCTGTCCGCTTATCAAGAGCTTTGCCGGCTTTAAGCTGGGCGAGGTCTGCCCCTACATCGAGTCGAGCGACCTGGTGGTAGGCGAGAACACCTGCGATGGCAAGAAGAAAGCCTACGAGTTCTTTGCCACGCAAAAGAACATGTACGTCATGGATATTCCCAACGTACACGACGAGTCGACGCTCGTGACCTGGAAGGCCGAGGTCAAGAAGCTCGCCGCCAAGATCGAGGACGAGTGTGGCGTCAAGATTACGCCCGAGCGTCTGAAGACCGCCATCCACGCCGTCAATGAGAAGCGTCGCGCCCTGCAGCGTCTGGCTGCGACCCGCGCTGCCGACCCGGCGCCTATCAGCGGTCTCGACAGCCTGCTGACCGTTCAGGCCGCCTTTATGGATGACACGCCGCGTCTGACCGGAGCCATTAACGATATGGCGGCTGAGTGCGAGCAGCGTGTCGAGGCCGGCGAGGGCGTGGCGCCCAAGGGGACCAAGCGCATCCTGTACACCGGTACGCCCATGGCCGTGCCCAACTGGAAGCTGTTCAATCTCATCGAGAAGGCCGGCGGCGTTGTGGTGGGCGAGGAGTCCTGCACGGGTTCGCGCTATTACAAGGACTTGGTCGACGAGTCCGGTGAGACGGTTGCCGAGATGCTCGACGCCATCGCCGAGCGCTACTTTAAGATCAACTGCGCCGTCTTTACGCCCAACGACCAGCGTATGAAGGACATTGTCCAGATGGCCAAGGACCTGCATGCCGACGGTATCGTCGACGTGGCCCTGCAGTTCTGCACGCTCTACGAGATGGAGTCGTTTGCCGTGGAGAAGGCCGCCGAGGAGGCCGGCATTCCGTTTATGCACATCACGACCGACTACGCCGGCGAGGATGCAGGCCAACTGCAAACCAGGATTGAGGCTTTCTTGGAAACCATTTAGGACTATTCGTCCCGGCGGCTTCCCCAGGCACCCGATCTGGCCGTTCAAACCGTCGCCTGCGAATCAAAGTACGCGGCGCTCCTCTTTCACGGCAACCTCGGGCACCTGGGAAAGCCGTTTCCTTGGTTGGTTAAAAGGTTTGTTAAGGAGTTATATGTCGGAATATATTGAGCAGCCGTTGCCGTCCACGTTTGAGGAGTTCAACGAGCAGCGCAAGGCGGCGTTTATTCGCGTCAAGGATTACAGGCAGGCGGGCAATCGCCTGGTCGGCTTTCTGTGCAGCTACACGCCGCTCGAGATTATCGATGCCGCGGGGGCTGCGAGCGTGGCGCTGTGCGGCACGTCCGACGAGGTGATTCCCGAGGCCGAGAAGGTGCTGCCGGCAAACCTGTGCCCGCTCATCAAATCGACGTACGGCTTTGCCTATTCGCAAAAGTGCCCGTTTACGTACTTTAGCGACATGATCATCGGCGAGACCACCTGCGACGGCAAGAAGAAGATGTACGAGCTGCTCAACGAGCTCAAGCGCACGCACATTCTGCATCTTCCGCAGGGTCGCGACCGTGCCTACGAGCGCGAGGGCTGGTACGAGGAGTGCCGTCTGCTCAAGGAGGAGCTCGAGAACTTCTACGGCATCGCGATTACCGACGATGATCTGCGCGCTGCCGTCCGTCGTCGCAACCGCTTGCGTGCGGCCCAGCTCGACATGCTTGCGCTGCAGGCCAACCAGCCGGCGGCCATGAGCGGCGTCGACCTGATGAGCACCATGTTTGCCGGTACGTTTAGCTTTGATATCGAGGCCTATACGCAGCAGCTGGAGCAAAAGGTTGTCAAGCTGCGCGAGGCCTACGACGCGAGCGAGCGCCCGGTTGCGGCGGATGCCAAGCGCATTCTGATCACCGGCTGCCCGGTGGGCGGCGTGATCAACAAGATCGGTCGCACCATCGAGTCCAACGGTGGTGTGGTCGTGTGCATGGACGACTGCTCGGGCGAGCGCACGGCGGCCATGATGATCGACCCGGAGGCTCCCGACATCTTGCGCGCCATCGCCGACCGCTACCTGGACATTAACTGCTCGGTCATGACGCCCAACGACGGTCGTATGGAAAACACGCTGGCCATGTGCGAGAAGTACCATGTCGATGGCGTGGTAGAGAGCGTGCTGCAGGGCTGCCACACCTTTAACGTTGAGAGCGCACGCATGCAGGAGGCCGTCGAGGGTGCGGGTATTCCGTATATGAAGATCGAGACCGACTACAGCAACGGAGACATGGGCCAGATCGAGACCCGCATCGCCGCCTTCATCGAAACCCTCTAGCTTCCTCAGGCGCCGGATCTTGCTCCTCAAACCGTCGCTTGCGTACCCAAAGTACGCTGCGCTCCTCTTTCGGGGCAATCTCCGGCACCTGAGAAACCTAGAGCTAAGGCGCCTGAACGCGCCGCTACCTTTGATGTTTAGATTGGAAGAGGGCCATGATAGGGATCGGGATCGATATTGGGTCTACGGCGGCTAAGGCCGCTGTGGTCGATGGGGAAGGTTCGGTGGCGTGGACGTGCGTGCAGCCAACCGGGTTCTCCTCGGTTGATGCGGCCGAGCGTCTGCGCGGCGAGCTTGCCGCTGCTGGCTATGACGTGGCTGCCGACGACGTGCGCGTGATCGCGACCGGCTACGGCCGTGTCGCCGTGCCCTATGCGCACAAGGTCGTGACCGAGATTACCTGCCACGGCACCGGTGCCGTGCGCCTGTTTGGCGACCACGGCACCGTGATCGACGTGGGCGGTCAGGACACCAAGGTCATTCAGCTTAAAAGTGGCCGCGTGGCCAAGTTTGCCATGAACGACAAGTGCGCCGCCGGCACGGGGCGCTTTTTGGAGATCATGGCCGACCGCCTAGGCATTTCCCAGCAGCAGATGGCCGACCTGACGCGTTCCGGCGAACCCACCAAGATTTCCAGCATGTGCACCGTGTTTGCCGAAAGCGAGGTTATCAGCCTGATCGGTCGCGGTGAGCCGCGCGAGAACATTGCGCGTGGCGTGATCGACAGCGTGGTCTCGCGCGTGGCGACCATGGCCGGGCAGGCCGCGGGCGCCCCGTACTACCTGACCGGCGGCCTGTGCGAGAACGCCTTCGTGGTGGAGCGGTTGGGCGAGCTGCTGGGGTCGCCGGTGACCACCTCGCCCCAGGCTCGCTTTGCCGGTGCCATCGGCGCGGCGATTCGCGCACAGGCGCTCAATTAATGCATCCGTCGTAGGCTCGCATTCATGCGTATACTGGGAGAAAATGATTGACCGATGAGAGGAGGTATCGATGGCTGACGATCAGATTAAGCTTACGTCTATGACTGCCGCGAGCGGTTGAGCCGCTAAGTTGGCTCCCGGAGCCCTCGCCCAGGTTCTGGGCGACTTGCCAAATGTGCATAACGACAACTTGCTCGTGGGGTTCGATACCTCTGACGATGCGAGCGTCTTCCGCGTAGGGGAGAACCTGGGGCTTGTGCAGTCCATCGACTTCTTCCCGCCGATGGTCGACGACCCGTTTCTGTTTGGCCAGATTGCCGCGGCCAACTCGCTGTCGGACATCTACGCCATGGGCGGGCGGCCGAGCCATGCCATGAACCTACTCTGCATACCCAGTTGTCTGGGCATCGAGGTTGCCGGTCAGATTCTGGCGGGCGGCGCCGACAAGTGCGTCGAGGCGGGTTGCTCCATCGCGGGCGGCCATACCATCAACGACGACGAGCCCAAGTATGGCCTGTCTGTGAGCGGCTTTGTCGCGCTCGACCGCATGCTCGCCAACAGCGGCGCACGCGTGGGCGATGTTCTGCTGCTGACCAAGGCGATCGGCTCGGGCATTATCACCACGGCCATTAAGGGCGAGCTCATCGAGCAGGACGAGGCCGCGGCCATGTTTGACTCGATGCGCATCCTCAACGAGGCGCCGATTCGTCTGGCCGAGGGGCTCGAACTTCACGGCTGCACCGACATTACGGGCTTTGGCCTGATCGGGCACGCGTGTGAGATGGCCGAGGGCTCGGGCGTGCAGGTTGAGCTTGCGTCGGGGGCGGTGCCGCTCTTTGACCAGGTGCTCGATATGGCGCGTCTGGGCATTATCCCGGCGGGCGCTTACCGTAACCAGGACTTCTTTGGCCCGCGTGTGGCTGCCGACGAGGACCTGGAGTCGGGTATGCTCGACGCGCTGTACGATCCGCAGACGTCTGGTGGTTTGCTTATCGCGGCGCCCGCGGCGGATGTGGATGAGCTTGCGCGTCGCCTGGATGCCGAGGGGTGCATCGCCGCCGTTGTCGGGCGCGTGTGCGAGGCGGAGCCGGGCGGTCCTGCCGTCCGCGTTGTTCGCTAGCCCGCACGTTTATGTAACTGTTTATCGTTCTCTAGAACGGTTCTTTCGAAAGGATTTTGCTATGTCTACCAAAATTGAAGTCAATGCCATGGGCGATGCCTGCCCGCTGCCCGTCGTCAAGACGCTTAAGGCACTCAAACAGCTTGATGGCGAGGGTGCCGTGGTGACCTCGGTCGATAACGAGACCGCCGTCAAGAACATCTCCAAGATGGCGCAGGAGAAGGGCTGCACGGCCTCGGTCGAGAAGATCTCGGACGCCGAGTGGCACGTGACCGTCACGACCGCCGGTGCCGTGGCCGTTGCGGACCCCGAGCAGGATGGCGCTGTCTTCTGTGATGCCAGCGCCGGCAAGGGCAAACTCGTCATTTCCGTCTACACCGATTGCATGGGCCGTGGCGACGACGAGCTGGGCCACAAGCTCATGAAGGCGTTTATCTTTGCCGTGACGCAGCAGGAGGAACTGCCCGCGACCATGCTGTTCTACAACGGCGGCGCCAAGCTCACCGTCGAGGGCTCGCCGGTGCTCGATGACCTGAAGGGCTTGGCGGAGCAGGGTGTCGAGATTCTCACCTGCGGTACCTGCCTCGACCACTATGGCATTAAAGACCAGCTTGCGGTGGGCGAGGTCACCAACATGTACGTGATCGTGGAGAAGATGGAGCAGGCCGTGCGCGTCGTGCGCCCGTAGCGTATTGGTTGGAGTTGCCATGAGGGAGAAGTGCCCGGCGCTTGTCATCACGTTTCCTACCACGGCGGCCGCCATGGGCTGCGAGTCCCTGTGCATCGAGCGCGGCCTTCCTGGGCGAACGATTCCCGTGCCCGGGGAGGTCGCTGCCGGCTGCGGTTTGGCGTGGAAGGCACAGCCTTCGGATGAGGATCTGCTGCGCGGCGAGCTTGCTGCGGCAGGCGTTCCCACTGAGGGCTTTACGGTGATCGACATGTGGGAGGTCGTGCGATGATCTACCTGGATAACGCGGCGACGACTATGCATAAGCCGCAAACGGTCATCGATGCCGTGACCCAGGCGATGTGCTCGCTCGGCAATGCCGGGCGCGGCGCCACGTCGGGTCCCCTCGATGCCGCTCGTACGATTCACGCTTGCCGTGCCAAGCTCGCGCGCCTTTTGGGTTGCCCGAGGGCGGACCATGTGTGTTTTACGCCCAACTCCACCGCGGCGCTCAACACCGTTATCAATGGCGTGGTGCGCCCCGGCGACCGCGTGGTCACGACGGTGCTTGAGCACAACTCGGTGCTACGTCCGCTCAACCGCTTGGCGGCAGAGCAGGGTGTTACCGTTGAGCATACGGGCTGCGACGCGAACGGCGTGCTCGACTATGACGAGCTCGAGCGGTTGGTCACGCCGGCCACGCGTGCTGTGGTGGTGACGCACGCCTCCAATGTGACCGGCAATGAGGTCGACATTGCGCGCGTGGCCGCCATGGCCCATGCGGCCGGCGCGCTTGTGATTGTCGATGCCTCGCAGTCTGCCGGCACGGCGCATATCGATATGCAGGCCATGGGGCTCGACGTGGTGTGCTTTACTGGCCACAAGGGCCTCATGGGTCCGCAGGGGACCGGCGGGCTGGCCGTGGCGGAGGGCATTGACGTGGCGCCGTGGGCCATGGGCGGCACAGGCGTGCACAGCTTCGATGCGCTGCAGCCGCTTGAGTGGCCCACGCGCCTGGAGGCGGGCACGCTCAACGGCCACGGTATCGCCGGCCTTTCTGCCGGCCTCGACTTTATCGAGGCCCAGGGCGGGGTCGAGGCGATTACGGCGCACGAGCGTGCGCTCGCTGAACGCTTCCTTGCCGGCGTGTGCGAGATTCCGGGGATTAAGCTCTACGGTGCGTTTGACCAACCGACGCGCTCTGCGATTGTGTCGCTCAACGTGGGCGATATCGACTCTGCAGAGATCTCGGATGCACTCATGCAAGGGCGGGGGATTGCGACGCGCCCCGGCGCCCATTGCGCCCCGCTCATGCACCGTGCGCTGGGGACCGAGCGTCAGGGTGTCGTTCGCTTCTCGTTTGGGTATTTCAACACGGACGAGGAAGTCGACACCGCGATTGACGCTTTGCGCGATTTAGCCTGCTAGAGCGTATATACTTGCGGGACGGGTCTTTTGCCCGTCCCGTTTTTGTTTCGACCCGAAAGGTGTGTCTATGGCCTCATCCGCCTCGCGTGGTCTGCGCTCCGACCATGTCGTTACCGTCGGCATCGCCCTGTTCTCGATGCTCTTTGGCGCCGGCAACCTTATCATTCCGCCGCTGCTGGCGCTGCAAGCAGGTTCAGCCACGCCGGTCGCCATGTTCGGCTTTCTGATTGCCGCTATCGGTTTGCCCGTCATGGGATTTATCGCCGTCGCGCTCGCCGGCACGGCCCGCGAGCTGGCCGGCCGCGTGCATCCCAAGTTTGGTGAATTCTTCGTTGCGGCGGTCTATCTGGCCATCGGTCCGTGCCTGGCTATTCCTCGCACAAGCTCTACGGCGTTCGAAATGCTGGTGCCGCTGCTGCCCGAGGGTGTTTCGCTCGGCACGGCTCGCCTAGTGTTTGCCGTTGGCTTCTTTGTCGTCGCGTTTGCTCTCACGCTGCGCCCGGGTGTCATCACGCGCGTGCTCGGCCGCATTACGGGCCCCGCGCTCATTGCGCTCATCGTGCTGGTTGTGGGTGCTGCCGTGATCTCGCCGCTGGGACCGGCTGCCGCGCCTCAGGCTCCCTACGATGCAGGCGCTGCCGTGCAGGGCTTTTTGACCGGCTATCAGACCATGGACCTGCTCGCGTCGCTCGCCTTCGGCATCATCATCGCCGAGACCATCCACGAGCTGGGTGTTACCGATGACAAGCGCGTGGCCTTTGAGATTTCGCGTTCCGGTGTAATCGCCGGCGTGCTTATGGCCATCATCTACTGCGGCTTGGGCCTTGCCGGAATGCAGCTCGGCACCGTGATGCCCGACGCCACCAACGGCGCCGCCATCCTTGCCCGCTCTGCCTCCGTGCACTTTGGCCTTGCCGGCACAGTCGTGGTCTTCGCCATCTTCTTCCTCGCCTGCATGAACGTGTG
>CABTZA010000026.1 GCA_902489225.1 uncultured Collinsella sp. | reverse complement strand
GTACGGGGCCGTCAACAACTTTTTGTGAAAATCTTTGGGAGGGGTGGCCGCTGGGCTGGCGAGATGGTTTTGGTTTGCTGCTCGGACAGTCCTGCGCAAGACGAAGGCCACATTAAGTGGCCTTCTTTGCGTGCGGAACTCGCGACAAACCAAAACCACCTCGCCAGCCCAGCGACCATGGGGTCCCAAGGTTTTCAAAAAAGCGGTCGGCGCGCAGTGCGCCGACCGCCGATATATGGGGTCTGATATTTTCTACCAGCTAGGGCCTCTTACTCGTCTAGGAGATCTTCTGGCATGTCGTTGCCGTCGCCTAGATCGACAGGGGTTTCTTCGGAAGCAGAGCCGTTTTCTGTGGCTTCGCCTTCGGGCTTTTCCTTGGCTGCCGTCATGCGGGCGACAGCGCATACGCGGTCGTTGTCGTCGACGGTCATCATCTTGACGCCCTGGGTGGCGCGGCCGGTCTGGCTGATCTCGTCGGTCTTGACGCGAATGACCGTCGCGCCCTCCGTCACGATGAACAGCTCGTGCTGCGGGCCGACCGTCTTCATGGCCGCGAGGTTGCCCTTGCGCTCGGTCATTTGAATGGTGTAGACGCCCTGACCGCCGCGATTCTGCTCCGGGTAGTCCGCAACCGGCGTGCGCTTGCCGTAGCCGCGCTCGGTGATGACGAATAGATCGCCGTTGCCGTTAGTGACTTCCATGCCCAGAACGCTCACGCCGTCCTTCAGACCGATACCGCGAACGCCGCTGGTATCGCGGCCGGTGGCGCGCACCTGCTCCTCGGAGAACATGATCGCCTTGCCCGCGGTGGTGGCCAGGATAATCTTGTCGCCGTCGCGCACGCGGCGCACGTTCAGCAGCGCGTCGTCGTCACGCAGGTTGATAGCGATCAGGCCGTCGCGACGGCTGCGGTCATATGCGCTCATCACGGTCTTTTTGACCATGCCGCTCTTGGTGGCAAACATCAGGTACTCGTCGGCCGGGAACTCGCGGCAGCTGATGACGCTCGCGATCTTCTCGCCTTCCTCGAAGGGCAGCAGGTTGACGATCGCGGTACCGCGCGCCTGGCGCGTACCCACCGGCAGCTCGTGCACCTTCAGGCGATAGACCTTGCCCTTGCTCGAGAAGAACAGCACGTACTCGTGCGTGGACGCGATGAACATCTCGTCGATAACGTCGTCCTCTTTGAGGTTGACGCCCGACACGCCCTTGCCACCGCGCTTCTGGGCACGGTAGGCAGCCACTGGGATACGCTTAACGTAGCCGGTGTGGGTGATGGTCACGACCATATCCTCGTCGGCGATGAGGTCCTCGACATCCAGGTCCTTCTCAACCTGGCTGATTTCGGTACGGCGCTTGTCGCCAAACTTCTTGGAGATCTCGCGCATCTCTTCCTTGATGACGCCCAGAATCTTCTCCTCGTGCGCCAGCAGGTCCTCGTAGTAGGCGATGGCGCGGCGCAGGCCGTCCAACTCTTCTTGGATCTTGTCGCGCTCCAGGCCGGTCAGGCGGCGCAGCTTCATCTCGAGGATGGCCGTGGTCTGCTCGGGCGTAAAGCCAAAGCGTTCGATCAGTCGGCTGCTGGCCTCGGAGTCGGTCTGCGAGGAGCGGATGATGCTGATGACCTCGTCGATATGGTCAAGGGCCATCAGGTAGCCCTCGAGGATATGCGCGCGGGCCTGGGCCTTCTTAAGGTCGAAGCGGGTGCGGCGGGTGACGACGTCGACCTGGTGGTCGATGTAGTGCTGCAGCATCTCGCGCAGGCTCAGGCATTTGGGAACGCCGTTGACGAGTGCCAGGTTGTTGGCGCCAAAGGTCGTCTGCAGCGAGGTGTACTTATACAGGTTGTTGAGCACGACCTGCGGAATGACGCCCTTCTTGAGCTCGATGACCAGACGGATGCCCTTCTGGTTGGATTCATCGCGCATATCCGAGATGCCCTCGATGCGCTTGTCGTTGACAAGCTGGGCGATCTTCTCCTGCAGGGTGCCCTTGTTGACCATGTAGGGAATCTCGGTAAAGACCAAGCGGCTGCGGCCGGTCTTGGTGGACTCCACGTGTGCCTTGGCACGCACGGTAATGGAGCCGCGACCGGTCTCGTAGCTCTGCTTAATGCCGGCACTGCCCATGATGATGGCACCGGTGGGGAAGTCCGGACCGGGCATGATCTGCATGAGCTCGTCGACGGTGGCGTCGGGGTTGTCGATCAGGTAGCAGGTGGCCTCGATCGCCTCGGTGAGGTTATGCGGGGCGATGTTGGTGGCCATGCCGACGGCGATGCCTTGGCTGCCGTTAACCAGCAGGTTGGGGAAGCGCGCAGGCAGCGCCACGGGCTCGGCGAGCGATTCGTCGTAGTTGGGCTGCCAGTCGACGGTATCCTTCTGCAGGTCGCGCAGCAGTTCCATGGCGGGCTTTGCCAGGCGGCTCTCGGTGTAACGCATGGCCGCCGCGCCGTCGCCGTCGATGTTACCGAAGTTGCCGTGACCATCGATGAGCGGCGTGCGCATGGAGAACCACTGCGCCAGGCGAACCATGGCCTCGTAGACCGCGAAGTCACCGTGCGGATGGTACTTACCGATAACTTCGCCGACCGTCCAGGCCGACTTCTTATGTGGGCGGTTGGGGTAGATGCCGCTCTCGTTCATCGCGTACAGGATGCGGCGGTGCACCGGCTTTAAGCCGTCGCGCACGTCCGGCAGGGCGCGCGCCGTGATGACTGACATCGAATACTCGATGAACGACTGCTTCATCTCGCGACCGAACTCCGAAATCTGGAGCTGGCCGCCGTTGATATCCTCGCCGGCCGAGGCGCCGCGATCGACTTCGCCAAAGCTCTCCTCGAGCTCAGCGTCGTCTTCTTCCTCATCATCATCGGCATCGGGGTTATAGGCGTCCGGGTCGCCGTCCTCGCCCTGCTCAGCACGGGCAAGCAGGCGCTTCAGATCATCGGGCATACCGGCATCGCCGGCCTCGTCCATATCCTCGTTATTGTTGATATCGTCTGCCACGTTACCTCCTCTTAAGCGTCAAGGAAACGCGCGTCATGCGCATGTTTTTCAATGTACTCGCGGCGATAGCCGACCTCGGAACCCATGAGCTCGCGCACGGCGCGGTCCGCCACCACGGCGTCCTCGATCGACACACGCTGCAGGATGCGGGTCTTGGGGTCCATCGTCGTCGAGGCAAGCTGCTTGGGGTCCATCTCGCCCAGGCCCTTGTAGCGCTGGACGGTATAGCCCTTGCGCTTTTTGGTGATCTTGCCGTCCTTGGCCTTGCCGTCCTCGTCGTTATCGTCGGGGTTCAGGCCCAGGCTCTGGATGGTGTCGCGCAGGATCTCGTCTTCGGGCTGGCGGCCGTTGGGATACACGTAGTGAATCTTGTTGCGCACCTTAATGCCAAAGATGGGCGGGCAGGCAACATAGACGTAGCCGGCATCGATCAGCGGGCGCATGTACTTGTAGAAGAACGTCAGCAGCAGGATGCGGATATGCGCACCGTCGACGTCTGCATCGGTCATGATGATGATCTTGTGGTAGCGCGCCTTGGTGATATCGAAGTCGCCGCCGTCGCCGGCACTCGTCGTGACGCCGCAACCGATCGCGGTAATCAGCGACTGGATGGTGTCACTCGAGAACGCGCGATGGTCACCAACGCGTTCGACGTTCAAAATCTTGCCGCGCAGGGGCAGAATCGCCTGGATGTCTCGGCGACGGCCGTCCTTGGCCGAACCGCCTGCCGAGTCGCCCTCTACGATGAAGAGCTCGGTGAGCTCGGCATCGCGCACCGAGCAGTCGGCGAGCTTACCGGGCAGGGACGCCGTCTCGAGCAGGCTCTTGCGGCGGGTCGCTTCGCGCGCCTTGCGGGCGGCGTTGCGCGCCTTGCAGGCCTGTTGCGCCTTCTTGACGATCTCGCGGGCGGGCTTGGGATGCTCCTCGAGGTAATCGACAAGGCCGTCGGTCACAATCTTGAGCGTGAGCGCTCGCATATAGGAGCTACCGAGCTTGGCCTTGGTCTGGCCCTCAAACTGCGGATCGGGCAGCTTGACCGAGATAACGGCCGAAAGGCCCTCGCGCACATCGTCGCCGGTCAGGTTGGCGTCTTTTTCCTTGAGCAGGTTCTGCTTGCGCGCGTAGTCGTTGATTACGCGGGTGAGCGCGGTGCGGAAGCCCTCGAGGTGCATGCCGCCCTCGGGGGTGTAGATGTCGTTGGCAAACGACATGACGTTCTCGCCGTAGCCGCTATTCCACTGCAGGGAAACCTCGACCTCGCCCATCTTGGCCACAGGCGCGTCCGGGTCCGATTTGCCCTCGATGTAGATGGGCTCCTTAAAGGCCTCGGGGACGTCCTTGCCCTCGTTGAGGAACTTGACGAAGTCGATGATGCCGCCCTCGTAGCAAAACTCCTCCACGTGGGGAGTCGCCTCGCGCTCGTCGGTCAGCACGATTTTGAGGTTCTTATTGAGGAACGCCGTCTCCTGCAGACGGTTGTGCAGCGTATCGAAATCGTAGATGCAGGTCTCGAAGATCTCGTCGTCGGGCCAGAAGGTGACGGTGGTGCCCGTCGAATCCGAGGTGCCCACGACCTCCATCTTCTTGACGGTCTTGCCGCGCGAGAACTCCATCTCGTAGGTGTTGCCATCGCGACGAACCTGAACGACCACGCGCTTGGACAGTGCGTTGACGACGGAGATGCCCACGCCGTGCAGGCCGCCCGAGACCTTATAGGCCGAGTTATCGAACTTACCGCCGGCGTGCAAGATCGTCATGACGACCTCGAGCGTCGGGATCTTTTTAACAGGGTGCTCGTCGACGGGGATGCCGCGCCCGTTGTCGACGACCGTGATGGAGTTGTCGGCGTGGACCGTCACCTGGATCTCGGTGCAGAAACCGGCCATGGCCTCGTCGACGGAGTTGTCAACGATCTCCCACACCAGGTGATGCAGACCGCTGGCGCTCGTCGAGCCGATATACATGCCCGGGCGCTTACGAACGGCCTCGAGACCTTCGAGAATCTTAATCTCGCCGCCATCGTAATCGTTTTCGTTTGCCACACGTCCTCCTTCAGTCAAGAAAATGTGTACAGCCTTACTAGTTTATCGTAAAAAAATACCCTCGGGAACGAGGGTATTTGGCTCTACAAGGCCACCAGATGCGATTTAAGGCTCTTTTTTGCTTTGCACGCCCTTGGCCCACTCGGCACTGGCTCTCATGGCATTCTCGAGGGCCTCGCGCAGTTTTTGGTCTTCGACGGGCGCCACTTGGCGCTCAATCTCGGTGCGCTCGGCCTCACTTAGGTCGGCGTGCGGGGCCGGCGGGCGCTCGGTCGTCGCCGGGCGCAGGCGCTCCTTGGCGGCGGGCGGCGTGTGACCGGGTGCGGTGGTTTTGAACACCAGGCCGTCCACATGCGCACCGGCGCGCTCCATGCGCGCGCGGATGATCTCACGCAACAGCGTCATTTCCTGCGTCCACGAGGGCGAATCGAGATATACCAGCAGCTCATTGGACTCGGGCAGGTAGCGCAGACCCGTCACATGCCGCCCCTCGCGCGTGCCCGAGCACACCGCGTTCCACGCGCGATAGACCGCGCGCGACTCCTCGGCAGCCTCCATCTGCGCACGGCGCTCAGGCGTCGCCGACGCCAGGATGCGCTGGCGCTCTGCGTTCAAAAACCCACTGAAGGCGACCGTCTCGCTCTCGCGCTCGTAATTAGCACGTCTCACCCATGCTCACCACCTTGGCTCGATCAAGCAGGTCATCGGTAAAGTACCCCAGGTTGGTCGTGGTTATGACCGTCTGGATATCATCGCCGATCAGCCGCAGGAAAGCACCGCGACGCTCGCCGTCGAGCTCGCTCATCACGTCGTCCAAAAGCAGCAGCGGGGCGGTGCCCAGGACATCGCGAGCCACGGCCACCTCGGCCACCTTCCAGGACAGTACCAACGTTCGCTGCTGTCCTTGGCTGGCAAATGAACGAGCGGAGCGACCCGCCACGGTAAATTCAATCTCGTCGCGATGCGGTCCCACCAACGTCACGCCGCGGCGAATTTCCTCGTCGGCGTGCTCATCAAGAGCGGCCAGCATGCGCTCGTACGCCCAGCCCTTCAGCTCTTCGCGATCCTCGACCTGGGGCAAATCCCCCAGCGTGGACGTATAGGTCACGTTGGCAGCCTCACCGGACGCCACTTGCCCGTAGGCAGTGCGCACATGGCCCGCCAGCCGGTCGAGCAGGGCCAACCGGTGCACGAGCAGGGCCGAGCCCGCACGGGCAATCGAATCGTTCCACGCGCCGAGCATCTCACGGCAGCACCAGGTCTCCTTGAGCAAGGCGTTACGCTGGGTCACGCAGCGCCCATAGGTGCTCGCAAGATCGGCATAGCGTGCGCTCAGTTGCATGCCAAAGTCATCGAGGGCGGCGCGGCGCACACTGGCGCCTCGCTTAACCATGTCCAGATGGTCGGGGCAAAACAGCACGCTCGGCAGAACCCCGCGCACACCGGCGGCAGAGCATCTCTTGCCGTTGCGGCTAAACGAGCGCTTACCGTCCTCCGCGCTCAATCCCATATCAAGCACGCGGCCGTCGCCCTCGAGCCTCAGCTCGACCTTGCACGAGCCCACGCCATCATGGACGAGCTCGGCTGCGGTCGGATGCCTAAACGAGGCGCCGCTCGTCAGCAGCTGCAGCGCCTCTATGAGATTGGTCTTTCCCGCCGCGTTGGGTCCCGCAAGTATCGTCACGCCCTCGTCCAGGGCAAGACGATAGTTATCGAAGCTGCGGTAGTGCGCGACGGAAAGATCGCGGGCGAACATGGTCATGGCGCAGCGCTAGATGCGAACCGGCATGACCAGGTACAGGTAGTTGATCTTGTCGTAGGACTTGAAGATGCCCGCCTGCGAGTAGCTCTTGAGCTCCAGCGTGATCTCCTTCTCCTTGGACAGGGCATTGAGGCAGCCGAAGATGTAGTGGTAGTTGAAGGCGATGGTACCCGACTCGCCCTCGGCCTCGACATCGATCGTCTCCTGTGCAAGGTCCTGGTCATTGGAAATGGAGGACAGGCCCATCTGCCCGTTCTCGACATCGATCTCGAACTTGACGGCGGGGTTGGCGCTCGCGATAACGGCCACGCGCTTGAGGGCGGCGTTAAAGGCGGCGACGTCAATCTTGACGCTCGTCACGCACGAATCGGGGATGAGCTGCTTGTAGTTGGGGTACACGCCCTCGATGCGGCGCGACACGTAGGTGGTATTGCCGGCCTCGAAGACGACCTGGGTGTCGGTAGCCCCGATCATGATGGTCGCCTGGCTGGCCATGATGTTCAGCGCGTCGTTAAAGGCGTCAGCCGGAACATTGAGCTCAAAGGAACCCTCGAGGGTCGAGGTCTCAACCTGCGTATCGCACACGGCCAAGCGGAAGGAATCGGTCGCCACCAGGCGCACGGTGTTGTTTTCGACCTTCATGTGCACGCCGCCCAGGATGGGGCGGGCCTTGTCGGTCGAGGTGACGCGCCATACGCGCCCGACCATCTCGGACAAGATATCGGTCGGCAGCTCCACGGCGCTCTCGATGGCGTATGCCGGAAACTCGGGGAAGTCATTGGCATCGAGCGTGTTCAGGCGGAACGAGCTCTTCTCGCAACCAATCAGCACCTGGCGCTCGGACAGCTCAAAGGTGACCGGGGCATCGGGGAGGGTCTTAGTGATATTGGAGAGCATCTTACAGGGGATAACCATCTCGCCCTCTTCTTCGACATGCGCCGCGATGCGATGACGGATCGAGATGGTGTAGTTAGAGGTCTGGAATTCCAAGATGCCGTCTTGGGCCTTAACGAGCACGCCCGACAGGATGGGGAGGGTGGATGCCGAAGCGACACCCTTCATAACGACGCCGATGGCTTGTGTAAGCGAGCTCTGGCTGACGGTGAACTTCATCTTTTAATACCTTTCTATAGATATAAATATCTTAATAATAGTAATAGCACTGACGAAACTGTTGATTACTCCCAAAGACGCAGGTCAGACCCAAAAAGAGAATCGACAGCAACCTGTGTGCAACAGGGGTGGTTTTCCACGTTCAAAACCTGCGCAAAACTTTTCATCACCGCGGGTTGGGTTTTAGACACCTTATGCCCGTGGTTTCGACAAGTTTTCAACAGGTGTCTCTATTTCCCTACGAGCGCAGTGTAATTTTATCGCGCAGCGACTTGAGGTCTTCGGTGACGGTGCGGTCTTCCTGGATCATCTTCTGGACCTTTTTGTAGCTCGTGCTGACGGTCGAGTGGTTGCGGTTGCCAAATTCGGCGCCCACTGCCGTGGTCGTCATCTCGCACATCTCGATGGCCAGGTAGATAGCGATATGGCGTGCTTTGGCTATATTGGCGTTGCGACGCGGGCCGATGAGCTCCTCGTGCGTCACGCCGTACTGCTCTTCGATGACGGACTGAACCGTCTGGACGTTGATCTTTTTGGCCGATGTGTCGAAGTACTGGCTGGCGATGGCGTCGATATCGTCAAAGGTGAGCTCCCCGCCCTCGCGCTCGCGGTCGCCCGCCTCGCCGGCGCAGCGCTCGCAAAAGCTCTCGAGTTCGCGGATGTTGGTGCCCGAGACCTCGGCCATGTGTTTAAAGTGCTCGTCGGTCAGGTGCCCGCCGTCGCCCCCATAGGCCGCCAGCAGCGAGTCGTCGCCTGCCTCGGGAGCGGCGACGATGGTGTTCTCGTAATAGCGCTGCAAGATCTTGTATTTCATCTCGTAGCTGGGCTCTGCGACCAGGCAGAGCATTCCGGCGTTGAAGCGGCTGGTCAGACGCTCGTCCATGCTCAGGTCCTTGGGGGCGCGGTCTGCCGCGATGACGACCTTCTTGTTATTGCGGATGAACTCGTCCATGAGCTGGAAAAAGTAGTCCACGCTCGCGCGCTTGCCGATGATGTTTTGGATGTCATCGATGATGAGCACGTCCACGCCGTGGTACGCCTGCATGATGGGGGCGTTGCTCTTCTTTTGACGGTCGAACTCGGTCATCAGGTCGTCCAGATATGCCTGGGAGTTGGCATACTTGACCTTGATCTCGGGCGACTTCTCGGCGAGCTCGTTTTTGATGGCAAGCAGCAGGTGCGTCTTGCCCAGGCCCGATTTGCCGTAGATGAAAAGTGATGTGCATGTGCCGCGCTCGTCCGCGAGGGCGGCAAACTTGAGTGCCGAGCGATAGGCATGGCTGTTCTCGGGGCCGTAGACAAAGTTCTCAAAGGTAAATTTTGAGTTCGCGGCGAGCGGGGCTCCATCCGTATTCTGCTCGGCCGGCACGGTCGGTGCTGGCATGGTTGAAGCGGGGGTCGCAGCTTGCGTGGATTTAGTCGGCGCTCCGCCCTTCATCTGGTTCATCATGCGGCGAAAATCGTCGGCTGAGAGCGTGTTCTTGATTGCAATGCCCGAATCCGCGCCCGCCGCTGCGTCGTGAGCGATGGGCATGTGCGTGACGGGTGCGTTCGTTGACGTCGCCGCCGCGCTCGTCAACGGTGCCATTGTTTCACGGGAAACATCGCTGTGCTGGTGCTCGATTGTCGGCACATCGCCTGCGGAGGCCGGCACCGCCGGGGAAGCAGCGGGAGCCGTGGCGGGCGCCGTGGCGGCAGCGGATTCCGTCGCGGCGCCTTGCGGTGCCACGATGTCGAGAGCAATCGGTGCAAAGGCGATTTCTTCCAGATAGGCCTCAATAGTCGGCTGATGCTTTTTGAGCTGCGCGATGGCAAAGCGCGAGGGGGCCTCGATCGTGAGCGTATCTTCGGTCAGGCTTATGGCGCGCGATTGCCCCAGCATGTTGATGAGGCGTGCATCTTGGCCGTCGCGCTGGCAAAAGGCGATGGCATCCCCCAGGATGATGCTTGCTTCCTCGTCCACTGTCTCTCCCGTTCTTTAGCTCTGAGCTCGCACGCGAGCGGCGCCGAGTTCGGTCAGATGGTATTTCTGGCCATGCTTGATGACCAAGCCGGCCTGCGCCAAGTCATTGAGCGTGCGTGACCAAGTGGGGGCCGAGTTTCCAAACGTCCTCGCCAGATCGGTTGCACCGCACGCTTGATTTTGCGCCAGATAGCCCAGCGCGGCGTTGCCGCGATCGCTTACGAACACGTCCGGTTGTGGCTGTGCATACTGATTTACTGCATTAGGATACATCATTTGAGCTGCTGGTTGTTGAGAACTCTGCGTCGGCGGCATTTGCTGTTGAAAACTTTGAGGCCACTGTTGGTAAGGCTGCGGAGGCGTCTGCTGGGCCCAGGGGTTGTACTGCTGCTGCGGCATCTGCTGGTACGGCTGCTGATATCCCTGCTGGTACTGCTGCGGGAACTGCTGGCCATACCCCAGTGGCGGCATCTGCTGATATGGATATCCCTGTTGGTACGGCTGATAGCCCATTTGCTGGCCACCCGGCGCCCCCGTCGCCTGCTGCATTGCTGCTGCATCCTGATCCGCCAGCGGCATGGTCTCTGGCGTGTTTGTCGGCATCGACATCGATGCCGCCCGGGGTTCTTGTGTAGGTAGCATTCCGGGCTGCTGCATCTGTCCCACAGGGGGCTGCATCTGCTGCGCTGCCATGGGCTGCTGCGCAAAAGCTCCCGGCAGGGGATATGTGGGCTGTTCCGTCTCGGGCCGCACGGCAGCGCCGCGTCCGCCGGCACGCTCGATTTCCTGCACGCGTTTAGGGTTCAGGCTTACCGTAACCACGGTGCCGTTGCCCATGTTGTCCTCGATGGATACGGCACCGCCGGCGTTTTCCAAATACTCCTGCACCATGGGAAACCCTGCTCCGGTTCCACGGATATAGCGCTTCATCTTGCTGTTTGCGCTGGTAACGCCAAAGTCGAAAGCACGTTCCTTGTCGTCGATGCCGGGTCCTTGGTCAGCAAAGCGGATGGTGTCTCCGCCGTCCAGAATCGAGATGATGGGCTCGGCAAAGTGTGCGTGGATAAAGTTTTCGACAATCTCGCGGATGACCATGAGCGAGATATGGCCACCTTGTTCTTTCATGCACTGGTAGACGGTGTTGGTCGTCTCTTCCAAATACGTGCGGACATCTTGCGGATCAATGACGATCACCCGCGGTGTCGACAGCATGTCGTCATAGACGGCGATGCGCGCGGCGTACATGGCTTTTGGCGCCTGCGTGGTCGTCTGCTCGCCTTCCGCACGCTCTTCGCGCACGCCGGTGATGTGCTCGTTGTCGGGTGCCGGGTCTCCGGAATCGACCATGGTGTAAAAGTCGTCAGACATGCCGCTCGCAATCTTTCAAAAGGTTTCGAACAAATAGTAGCTCACCGTGCAACGTTTCTCATCTTTCGACAACTTTTCAAAACTTGTTGAAAACTTTGGAAAACGGGTGAAAAGTTCTCAACATTGCCAACATGACCTGTTGAAAACTCGATGAAATATCGTGAAAGGTTGCCATGAGGCGCAAATTTCGGTTGTGCTTATGGGGGAACCGTGTGAACTGTGCAACCTTTTACCTTTGATTTCTTGACATTTGAACATTGATTTCCCTACAATCTTCAAGTTCACGTGTCTATATCTGCGTCCGCGTCCCCGCGGACACTCGAAATGCAGCAGGAGGAACTTAAGATGAAGCGTACGTATCAGCCTAATAAGCGTAAGCGTGCCAAGACCCATGGCTTCCGTGCCCGTATGGCCACTAAGGGTGGTCGTGCCGTGCTCGCCCGTCGTCGCGCCAAGGGCCGCAAGCGTCTCACTGTCTAGCAGCGATACACACATCTCGCATGAAGACTATTAAGTCTCGGCAAGATTTCGAGCATGTGTTCAGTCAGGGGCGTCGTTTCAATCACCCTCTGATTCGAATGACCATATGTGAATCGGTTGGCGAAGGCGACTCCGGAAGGGTCGCCTTCGTTGGTGCTAAGCGACTCGGTTGTGCCGTCGTGCGCAACCGATCTAAGCGTGTGATGCGCGAGGCCGCCCGCAGCTGCGGATTTCCCGTTGCGGGTTATGACATCATCTTGTTTGCAACTCCCAAGACGAGGGTTTCCTCGCCGCAGGAGATGGACAAGGCGTTGCGTTCGCTTATGAAGCGCGCCGGCGTTGCCGGGGAGGAGCGATGAGCAATCACGTTTTGCGACGTGTTGCCATCGCTCCTATTCGCATATATCAACAGGTTATTTCGCCCTTATTGCCTGACGCCTGCATTTATTACCCAACGTGCTCGCAATACGCCATCCAGGCGATTGAGAAGCACGGTGTTTTGAGAGGCTGCTGGCTTGCTGTGAGGCGCATCGCTCGCTGCAATCCCCTGCACGTCGGCGGTTATGACCCTGTGCCCTAGCGGGCACTCGCTATCGGAGGAAAACTTACATGTGGGATTGGATCGTTAACATCCTTTTCGAGCTGCTCAAGCTCATCCAGACCTTTGCGGTCGACTGGGGCCTGTCCATCATCATCCTGGTGGTCATCATCCGTCTGCTGCTGACGCCGCTTATGCTCAAGTCGACCAAGTCGACGGCTCGCATGCAGGTGCTGCAGCCCAAGATGCTCGAGATCCAGGAGCGCTATGCCGACGATCCCCAGCGTCAGGCCGAGGAGATGCAGAAGTTCTACAGCGAGAACAAGTTCAACCCCATGGCTGGCTGTCTGCCGCTGCTGATTCAGATGCCTATCCTGTTCGCCCTGTTTACATTGCTGCGCAACCTGCCGCAGTACTTTAACAACGGCACGTTCTCGTTCTTCAACATCCTGCCCGACCTGACCACCACGCCGAGCGCTTCCTTTGCCGATGGCTTTATGGTTGCACTGCCTGCGCTGGTTTGCCTGATCCTGTTTGCCGTCCTGACCCTGATTCCGCAGCTCTATATGTCGCGCAACCAGACCGGCCAGCAGGCTCAGAGCATGCGTATGATGGCCGTTGTCATGACGGTCATGATGCTTTGGATGGGCTGGAGCCTTCCCGTTGGTGTTCTGCTGTACTACGACGTCTCGTCTGCTTGGCAGGTTATCCAGCAGATTTTTGTGACGCAGAAGGTCATCGACAAGGCGAAGGCCGATGAGGAGGAGCGTCTTAAGAACGCTCCGCTGCAGGTTGAGGTCACTCGTCGCGAGAAGAAGCCGCGCCCGCACAAGAAGAAGTAGTGGGATATCAATCTTATTTAGGTACCTAACTTTTGGAGTACGTTATGTCTGAAGAGATCATCGAGGATATGCTTGAGGAGGTTGCCCCGCAGGTCGCGGGCGATTATCCCGAGATTGCACAGCGCTACAAGGCTGGTGAAGAGCTGACCGATGAGGAGCTCGACACCATTGCCGATGTTGCGATTTCCATCCTGCGTTCCATCCTTTCGCACTTCGATGCCGCCAACTCTCCTATCGATGAGTATGAGGGCGACGAGGGTGAGCTGATTTTGGATGTAACGGCTCCCGACCTTGCTGTTCTCATTGGCCGTCATGGTCGCACTCTTGATGCTCTTCAGGTTATGTTCTCTTTGCTGGTGAGCCGCAAGCTTGGCTTTAGGTATCCGGTTGTAGTGGACGTCGAGGGATACAAGAGTCGCCGTCAGGATAAGGTCGCCTCCATGGCTCAGTCTGCTGCCGAGCGTGCCATCCGCACTCATAAGAGTGTTTCGCTTCCGCCCATGAATGCCTACGAGCGCCGACTGGTTCACATTGCACTTCGTGGCAACGATGCAGTCGATACTCATTCTGAGGGTTCTGACCCTGATCGCCATGTGGTGATTGTTGCTCGATAATCTACTCGAGCTTATGCTAGGGGGACGTGGTTTCCACGTCCCTTTTTTTTGTCAAAAGTTCTCGATACGCTGATTTTTGTCAGAAAGGAGCTTCTGTTGTTTGTACTTACCGATCAGCAGGCTGACGAGATGTTGAGTCGCCTAACTTCCTATTGCAAAGAATATTCCTTGAGCGTAACTGATATTGAGCTGAGGAAATGTATCCAGCATTTGGATTTGGTTCTAGAAACAAATAAGACAACCAATCTCACCCGTATTCTTAACGTAGAAGATGCTGCCGTACTTCATATCCTCGACTCACTTGTTTTGCTCCCCTATATCAATAAGGCTCCTGAGGGAGCTTTGCTCGATATGGGAACAGGTGCGGGCTTCCCTGGTATTCCATTAACCATAACCACGCATCGTAAAGCTACTTATATTGACTCTGTTGGCAAGAAGGTTGATGCGGTTAATTCCTTTGTCCATGCTCTTGGATTGAAACATGCTCATGCGGTTCATGATCGTCTTGAAGAATATGCTCGAAGCCATAAGAAGCAGTTCTCCGTTGTAACCGCCCGCGCACTGGCCCCTCTACCGATTCTTGTTGAGTATGCGGCTCCGTACCTGAAGGATGGAGGGCTATTTGTTATCACCAAGGGCAATCCTTCGGATGAGGAGCTTGCTTCCGGCATGTCAGCAGCTAAGATTTGCGGCTTCACTTTGCTTCTGAATGACGCAATTGATTTGCCTGAAGGCTTGGGTCACAGGGAGTTCATTGTTCTTAAGAAGAGTCATTCAGCATCCGTTTCATTGCCTCGTGCAAATGGCATGGCAAAGAAGAATCCGCTTGCCTAGATGTTTCACGTGAAACATAATGGTTACTAACAGCTTGCAGTGTTTCACGTGAAACATAGCAGTTGCTATCGATTCGGAATGTTTCACGTGAAACATCCTCCGTTTGACAGCTTTAATACACACCAGGAGGGACCGTGGGATTTCGCGACGTTAAGCGTTCTAAGAGCGCAAAAGACACGCGTATCATTGCAATCATCAATCAAAAAGGCGGCGTCGGTAAGTCAACGACGGCTGTAAACCTTGCAGCAGCACTGGGTGAGCAGGGTCGTAAGACACTGATTGTTGATTTTGATCCGCAGGGAAACAGCACCAGTGGATTCGGAATTGAAAAAGAAGACCTTGATCACTGCATCTATGATGCATTGCTGAATGATGTGCCGGCAGAATCGCTTGTTCTTGATACAAATTGCAAAAAGGTATTCGTAATTCCGGCTACAATTCAGCTTGCAGGCGCGGAAATTGAACTCGTAAGCGCAATTGCTCGTGAAACCCGTCTCAAAGATTTGCTTGAGCCGATTCAGGACGAGTTCGATTTTATTTTCATTGACTGCCCTCCTTCGCTCGGCCTGCTTACTATCAACGCTTTGACCGCAGCAGACAGCGTTTTGATTCCGATCCAATGCGAGTATTACGCACTCGAGGGCGTTACGAAGCTGCTTGAGTCAATGAAGATGGTCAAATC
>CABTZA010000025.1 GCA_902489225.1 uncultured Collinsella sp. | reverse complement strand
CAAACGCCCCTAAGCGGCAATCTGACGTTCAATCGTCGGTCGCGTACCAAAGTACGCTTCCCTCCTCTTTCACGTCACCTTGCTCGCTTAGGGGCGTTTTCGCTGTCCGCCCTCTACCTGCGGCGTTGCCTTGCTCCGGATGCGGGGTAGTCATTGGGGACGTTCTTAAATGACTAGGTTGGGTAAATTACTTTTCAAGTTTATTTAATCTGCTTTGTTAGAAATTAAGCTGTCTAACTGCTTAAAGTAATCAGCAGCCTTCATCTGCTATTGAAAATATTGCTCGAATAATCGTCCAAGAAGTCGCAGTGCATTTTTTGATGCGTCGCGCGTCAAGTGGTTTGGCAAGTTCTTGGTTAGATATTGGTTAGTTTTGGGGCAACCTTGCCAAAAGCTTGACGAATGCAAATCTAGACGTCGGCGAATGAACACTTTGAGCGAGCCCGGTGCAAAAATCTGGGCTGATTCTCGATAATCGCCTTCAATCGCCCCTTGCCGAGCGCTGGCCTCGCTTACAATCTGCTCCGACATTCGCGCGCCGTCCGGCGCTTAAGAGGGGAGGGCCCCATGGCAAACGAGATTTGGACCATCAAGCGTTGTCTCGAGTGGACCAAGGAGTACCTGGCCGAGCGCGGCGAGGAGCACCCCCGTCTTTCTGCCGAGTGGCTGCTCTGCGCTGCCACGGGTTTGGCACGCATCGACTTATATATGCGCATGGACGAGACGCTTAACGCGGCTCAGCTCGAGACCATGCACGCGGCCGTTGTTCGTCGCGCTAAGGGCGAGCCGCTGCAGTACATCACCGGCAGCACGCAGTTTCGCATGATCGACGTCGCGTGCGTCCCCGGTGTGCTCATTCCGCGCCCCGAGACCGAGATGCTCGTCGAGGAAGTCCTCAATTATCTGGATGCCGAGGTGCTGAGCCCCGAGGCTGCTGCCCGTCAGCGTGTTGAGCTGCCTTGGAACGATGAGGTCGAGGAGGCACGCAAGGCTGAGGCCGCGTTGGCAGACGAACGCGCGACCGCCGAGCGCCGTGCCGCTAACCTGACGGCTGCCGACGAGGCGGCGCTAGGCGGCGAGGTACTGGGCAGCCGTGCCTATGCCGAGGAACTGGCCGACCGCGAGGCCGAGGAAGCCGCCGCGCAGGCAGCAGAAGCCGAAGCCGCGGAAGCCGCCGAGTCCGAGCTCGACGAATACGGCATCGCCATCGAGGGTGCCGACCAGGAGACGGCTTCAGCTCAGGATGCCGCTGCGCCTGCCCCAGCCGAGTCCCGCACTGCCCGCGTTCTCGAGGTCGGCTGCGGCACGGGCTGCATTTCGCTCTCCCTTGCCTGGGAGCGCCGCGGCCACGTCACCTGCACTGCTACCGATATCGAGCCGCGCGCCATCGATCTGGCCACCAAAAACCGCGACGCCCTCGGCCTCACGGCAGATGAGGTCGCCTTTAGCCTCACCAACCTGGTGAGCTCCATTCCCCGCGAAGAGTGGGGCACCTTTGACGTACTCGTCTCCAATCCGCCCTACATTCCGACCGACGTCATGCGCTCGCTGCCGCACGAGGTCAAGGACTTTGAGCCCGACCTGGCGCTCGAGGGCGGCGCCGACGGCCTCGATATCTTCCGCCGCCTGCTCAACGCGGCGCCCTACATGCTGCGCGCCGGCGGCCTCTTTGCCTGCGAGCTCTACGAGGGCGCGCTCGACGCTGCGGCCGAGCTCTGTCGCCAGGCAGGCCTTTCGGACGTGCATATCGTCCACGACCTCACCGATCGCCCCCGCATCGTCCGAGCCATCGTCACCGAGCCCAAGCAGCGCCAGTAATATTTATTAACTGGTTAGCAAAAATTATAAAGTAGTTTATAATTAGGACGGCTGAAAGAGGTCGGCCCATGCAACCTCCTACCTTTCGGGAAATCATTGCCCTACTCAAGCACGATGGATTCGTGAAGGTCGCGCAAATCGGTAGTCATGCTAAGTATGTTTCTGGTGACCGTGTTGTCACCGTGAACGGCTCTGGTGGTGATCGACCAAAGAAGGGCACGTGGGCAAGTATTCGTCGCCAAGCTGGATGGTAGTTGGAGGCAAAATGAGGCAGCGATTTACCTATGACTGCGTTCTCATAAAAGAAGACGACGGTTACTGCGCCAGTTTCCCGCAGATTCCCGGCGCCTTTGCCGATGGCGATACGCGCGAAGAAGCGATTGCCCATGCCACCGAGGCGCTGATGGCGTTTTTGGCCGACGACCTCAACAACGGTTTGACTCCGGCGGGGTACGAACGCTCGGCCGAGGTCGTGGCCCTTTCAGTCGAAATCGACCACGAGGACGCTCGGGAAGCGGCGTGCCGAACATTTAAAGACGCAGCGCTGGACCTCAAAGTCTCCGCTCCGCGGATTACCGCTCTGGTCAAAGCCGGAAAGCTCGATGTTGAACTCGTCGACGGCCGTCGGATGATAACGATAGACAGCATCGAGCGCTACGCCGCCCAAAAACGCCACGCCGGCAGGCCAAAGAAGTTCGTCGCAGTCCAATAACCCCCTCACTTTCACCGACTACTAGAGCCGCTCACCAAACCAACATGCGCTCTGGGCAAATAGGTTGAATGTTTCGTGCGAGAATGCCCCACAGTAAACAAACTTGCACCAGGGCGTAAGGGGCTGGCATACACATGCAGACGGTCTATCGGGTATTCGAGGGAACGCGTGAGCCGCATCGGCTCGCCGTCGAGCGTACGGCCGAGCTACTCGGTCGCGGTGGCCTGGCGCTTATTCCAACCGAGACGGTCTACGGTGTCGCCGTGGCAGTCAACGCCTTCTCGGATGCCGTTCCACAAGATACAAGTGAACCTCTGCCGTGGCCGCGCGATCCGCAGGCCACCGTCAACGGCGCCGCGGTCCCCGCACTCGGTACCGGCTATCGTCGTATCTTTACCCTCAAGCAGCGCGAGCTCACGCAAACGGTTGCCTGGCTGGTTGATGATGCCGAGGCACTCGATCGCTATGGCGTGGATATCCCTCATGAGGCCCGCGCGCTTGCCCAACGATGCTGGCCGGGCGCCCTGACTATCGTGGTCAAGGCAGCCCCCTGCGTGCCGACCTTTATGCGCGCTGCCGACGACACCGTGGCCCTGCGCGCTTCGGCCTCTCCTGTGGTGCAGGCGCTCATCCGCGCCTGCGGCAGTCCGCTTGCCTGCACCAGCGCCAATACGCACGGCGCGCCCGCGCCGGCAAGCTTTGCCGACGTTGAGGACCGCATTCTGGAGGGGGTCGATGTGGCCGTCGACGCGGGCGAGACCCCGTGCCGCGACGCTTCGACCATCGTGACGTTTAAGCATGGCGAGCTTCAGATCCTGCGCCAAGGCGTGCTTCCCGCATCAGAGATCGAGCGGGTTCTGTCCGACCCGATGCAATAGAAAGGTGTAAGCGATGTCGTTGAATCTGGGCAGCCTGGGCATGGAAGATGCCTCGTTTAACTTTGGCGGTTCCTACATCATGGCGCTCGACTGCGGCACCACCTCGGTGCTCGCGACCATCGTCGACGAGTACGGCTGCATCGTCGCCCAGGCGCGTCGTAGCGTCAAAACCAGCTTCCCGCGCCCCGGCTGGGTGGAGCAGGATCCCACGGAGGTGCTTGCCAGCCAGATCGGCGTGATGATGGAGGTCCAGTTTAAGAGCGGCATCCATTCCGATCGCATCGCCGCCATCGGTATCTCCAACCAGCGCGAGACCACGGTGGTATGGGACCGCGTGAGTGGCCAGCCTATCTACAACGCCATCGTGTGGCAGTGTCGCCGCACCGCCTCGACAATCGATAAACTGGCCGAGCAGGGCTGCGAGGAGCTGGTGCGTTCCCGCACCGGCCTTACGCTCGACCCGTATTTCTCGGCCTCCAAGGTGCAATGGATTCTCGACAACGTCGACGGCGCGCGCGAGAGCGCGGCGGCGGGCGACCTTATGTTTGGCACCATCGACACCTGGCTCATCTACAACCTCACCGGCGGTCAAACCTTTGCCACCGACTACACCAATGCCAGCCGCACAGCGCTCTTCAATATTCATACGCTGGACTGGGACGATGACCTGCTGGCTCTCTTCGACATCCCGCGTGCCATGATGCCCGAGGTCCGTTGGAGCTCCGGTGACTACGGTCACGTCGCGAGCGACATCATGACCAACATGCCGCCCATCATGGGTGTGGCGGGCGACCAGCAGGCGTCGCTGTTCGGTCACTGCTGCTTCCATCCCGGCCAGACCAAAAACACCTATGGCACGGGCTGCTTTATGCTCATGAATACCGGCGACGAGATCGTCGAATCCAAGAATGGCCTGGTCTCCACCATCGGTATCGCTGCGGACGGCAAGGTCAGCTATGCGCTCGAGGGTTCTATTTTTGCCGCCGGCTCAACGATGAACTGGCTGCGCGACAACATGGGCGTTATCTCCAACGTATCCGAATCGGCACGGCTCGCCTCCTCGATCAGCGACAACGAGGGATGCTACTTTGTCCCCGCTTTTGCGGGCTTGGGTGCACCTTGGTGGGACGCGCACGCCCGCGGCATCGTATGCGGTCTGACCGGCGCCTCGAGTCGCGCGACCATCGTGCGTGCCGCTTGCGAGTCCATGGCCTATCAGAGCTATGACGTGCTGCGTGCCATGGAGCAGGACGTGGGTCTTTCGATCGAGCGCCTGTCCGTCGATGGCGGCGCCTCGCGCAACGAGTTCATCATGCAGTTCCAGGCTGATCTGCTGGATATCCCCGTGCTGCAGTGCGAGACGGTGGAGACCACGGCGATTGGCGCCGCGTACTTGGCGGGCCTTGCTGTCGGCTATTGGGAGGATTTGGAGGAGCTGGAGCAAAACGCTCAGATCGTCAAAGTCTTCCATCCTCACATGTCCGCCGAGCGCCGTGAGAGCAACCTCGCTGGTTGGCGTGATGCCGTCAAGCGTTCGCTCAACACCGCTCAGTAGGGTTGCGACGAGCTGCTCGATACAACAAACCGTTAAACTTATGCACGGCGCGAGGCAACAATGTCGCCATGCGTCTTGTCAGCAAGGCCATCTTCCGGCCGCAACGAAAGGGGCAATCAACCCATGACCGTCACCTACGATACGTCCCGCGTGACGCTTGTCGACCATCCGCTCGTCCAGCACAAGCTGTCGATCCTGCGCGACAAGAGCACCGGCACCAACCAGTTCCGCCAGCTCGTGCGCGAGCTTGCGCTCTTTGACGGCTACGAGGCCATGCGCGACCTGCCCATGGAAGACGTCGAGGTCGAGACCCCCATCACTACCGCCACGTTCAAACAGCTTGCCGGCAAGAAACTCGCCATCGTGCCCATCCTGCGTGCGGGCCTTGGCATGGTCGACGGCATCCTCGACCTGGTGCCCTCCGCTCGCGTGGGCCACATCGGCATGGAGCGCGACGAGGTCACCCACGAGCCGCACGAGTATTACTGCAAGATGCCCAAGGATATCGACCAGCGCATCTGCCTGGTCGTCGACCCCATGCTCGCCACGGGCGGTTCGGCCGAGATGGCCATCAGCTACCTGCGCGAGCGCGGTGTCAAGGACATCCGCATGCTGTGCATCGTCGCTGCCCCCGAGGGCCTCAAGTCGCTGACCGAGAAGGACCCAGATGTGCATATCTATACCTGCGCTATCGACGACCATCTCAACGAGGCTGCCTACATCGTTCCCGGCCTGGGCGACGCCGGCGATCGCATCTACGGCACGCTCTAGTCGCTGGGCTAAGACGGCCGCGGCTGCAAATAGAAAGAAACGGTGCGCGCGGACGAACAAAAGGCGACCGCGCGCACTTCTGTTAACGGACGTTTTGCCCTGCAGGGTTCGAGAAAAACGTATTACCGTACCTGCGGCATAAAGAAGGTCTTAAGAAAACGAACAGGTGCGTATTAACCGATGCTTTTTCGGTTGTACTTTAGCGATTGGCTCGTACAATAGTCACCAATGTTTGGCGGGAACTGTTCTGTGAGGCGTTAAAAAGGAAAGTGAGGACGCCAGTGTTTCAGATAGCCGATCTGCTCGCTATCGTTGCAGGCGCCATCGCGGGCGCAATTGCCTTCCTTCCCTTTGTCTTTACGCTCAAGCCGGTTCTTGACGATAAGCAGAATGCGGACATGCTCAAGGGTATGGTGAGTCTGGCGGTCTCGGCAATCGCTCTGCTCGTCTTTACCTTGGTTGTGTTTGTGTTGTTCGGAGAGGCATTTCGCATGTTCCTCCTGGGCGAGGCGATCGGCTTCGTGGCCTTTATGGCCGCCTGCACGGTTCGCGTCGCCAAGGCGCTGCGAGATCCTCATGAGGTCGAAAGGTAAGTCGTGGAAATTTTTGAAAAGCTGCCTGATGAGATTAATCATCTGGTCAGCGAGTTCAGCTCCACCCCTGTCGTGGGCGATCTGAGCTGCGGCATCACGCAGTACTCGTTTTGGCTGATCGTCTCCACGATCGTGCTCCTGATCGTCCTGGCCGTGTTCAAGAAGAAGCAGACCCTGGTTCCCAAGGGCTTCTTCGTCAACGGTTTCGAGTACATCATCGAGTACGTCGAGAACGATATCGGCAAGGGCGTCGTGGGTGAGAACTGGAAGAAGCACTTCCCGTTCCTGTGCTCGCTTTTCCTGTTCATCCTGATCAACAACATGATCGGCCTGATCCCGGGAATGAAGCCCGGCACCGGCGCAATCGGCTCCACCGCCGCGCTCGCCATCTTCGCCTTCGTGTACTTCATCTACTACGGATGCAAGGCTCACGGCGTGATCGGCTACATCAAGAGCCTCGCCCCGCAGGGCGTGAGCTTCCCGATGAACGTGCTCGTGTGGGTCGTCGAGCTTTTCTCGACCTTCCTGCGCCTCATCACGCTCGCCGTTCGTCTGTTCTGCAACATGTTCGCAGGACACGTGGTCATGGGCTCGTTCGCCATCATGGCGAGCATGTTCATGCAGCCGCTGCTTCAGCAGGTTTCCGCGGCCCACGCCGTCGGCGCCCTGCCTTCGCTGGCCTGGCTTGCCATCCTCATCCTGATCTATGCGATCGAGCTTGTGGTCGGCGCCATCCAGGCTTACGTCTTCACGGTCCTTACCGCCGTGTATGTCTCCGAGGCAGAGGAGGTCGCGGAGGAGGAGTAGTCTTCCGTTCGCGCCTTAAAGGTAAGGTAATTCGTTAAACCGCCGGTGCCCGTACCCATGGAGCCCGGCAGTTATAAAAAGGTTATCCTGCGTGAAATAAGACACGCACGACAAAGGAGGAATCGTGGGAGTTATCGGTTACGGTCTCGGTGTTATCGGCGCTGGTCTTGCTATCGGCCTGTCTGCTCTGGGTGCTACGGGTGCTATGGCCCGTCAGCCTGAGGTCCAGGGCCGCGTGTTCACCGTCTTCATCATGGGCTCCGCCTTCGGCGAGGCTCTGGCTCTGATCGGCTTCGTTGTCGCGCTGATCGTTAAATAGCACGGAGCGTCAAGTATGAATCTTTCATCCCAGAAGAGCGCGATCGCACTCTCCGCGTCCGCGGCCGCGCTGCTCATGCCGGTTTCCGCGTTCGCCGAGGACGGCGCTGCCGGTGCGGACATCCTCATCCCTAAGATGGCGGAGTTCATCCCGGCGCTTATCGCCTTCCTGATTATCTGGATCGTGCTGGCCAAGGTCGCCCTGCCGGGCATCATGAAAACCATGGAGGAGCGCGGCAAGAAGATCGAGGAGAGCCTCGACGAGGCCGAGAAGACCAAGCAGGAGGCTATCGCCAAGCGCGCTGAGTCCGACTCGATCGTCACCGACGCCCGTCGTCAGGCTGCCGACATCGTTCTCGAGGCCCGTAAGGACGCTGAGTCCGAGCGTGCCCGTATCATCGAGGCTGCTCACAAGGAGGCCGAGGAGATCATCGCCAAGGCCCATACGACCGTCGAGGACGAGCGCAAGTCCATCTACGCCGGTGCCGCGAGCTCCATCGCCGACCTGTCCGTTGCCGTCGCCACCAAGATCGTGGGCGAGGCACTCGAGGACGAGTCCGAGCAGAAGAAGCTCATCGAGCGCTACATCCAGGAAGCAGGTAGCCTGAATGCCGACTAGCCGCTATCAGGACAAGGTGCTCGAGACCTACGCGCGCTCCCTTTTGGAAGCCGCCAAGGCCGAGAACCATGTGTTCGAGGACCTCGAGATGGTCGAGCGCCTGGCTAGCGCCAGCCCCGAGATCATCGCCGTGCTCGACACCATGTCCAAGCGCGACCAGCTCGACCTTCTTCCCAAGGTGGCAGCTGCCTTTAAGTATGTTGCCGAGGAAGACGAGGATGTAGTGGGCGTGACCGTCACCACGGCGATCCCGCTCGACGACGAGCTGCGTCAAACCATCACTAAGAAATGCGAGCAGGACTTCGGCCGCAAGGTATTCCTTATCGAGCAGGTCGACCCGTCTATCGTGGGCGGCCTGGTGCTCGAGGCCCGCGGCGAGCGTCGTGACATCTCCGTCAAGACGCAGCTGCGCATCGCGCAGGAGACCCTCGCAAACTCTGCTAATTCGTACGGAGGTGAAGCCTAATGTCCGAAACCCTCAATGCCCAGGATATCGCCAAGAAACTGCAGGAGCAGCTCACGAGCCTCTCCGCGACGGTCGATACGCATGAGGTTTCAACGGTCGACGAGGTAGGCGACGGCATCGCGCGCGTCTCCGGCCTCAAGAGCGCCATGGCAGGCGAGCTTCTGGAGTTCAAGAGCTCCGATACCGGTGAGACTGTCTTCGGCCTTGCCCAGAACCTTGACCGTGACGAGGTCGGCGCCGTTCTGTTCGGTGCCGTCGACTCCATCAAGGAAGGCGACGAGTGCCGCACCACTGGCCGCATTATGGATATCCCCGTGAGCCGTGCCATGCTCGGTCGCGTCGTCAATCCGCTCGGCCAGCCCATCGACGGTTTGGGTGACATTGTCGCCACGCACCGTCGTCCTATCGAGTTCAAGGCCCCCGGCGTCATCGACCGTACCCCGGTGTGCGAGCCGGTTCAGACCGGCCTGTTGGCCATCGACTCCATGGTGCCCATCGGCCGTGGTCAGCGTGAGCTCATCATCGGCGACCGTAAGACCGGTAAGACCGCCATCGCCATCGACGCTATCCTCAATCAGCGCGGCAAGGGCATGGTCTGCATCTATGTCGCCATCGGCCAGAAGGCCTCCACGGTTGCCAACATCCGCGAGACCCTCGCTCAGCACGGTGCGCTCGACTACACCATCATCGTTTCGGCCACCGCTGCCGATTCCGCCCCTATGCAGTACATCGCGCCTATGGCCGGTGCCGCTATCGGCGAGTTCTTTATGTACAACGGCGAGGACGGTAAGCCCGCCAGCGAGACCAACCCCGGCGGTCACGTGCTCGTCATCTACGACGACCTGTCCAAGCAGGCCGTGGCCTACCGTCAGATGTCGCTGACGCTGCATCGTCCGCCCGGACGCGAGGCCTATCCTGGCGACATCTTCTACCTGCACTCTCGTCTGCTCGAGCGTGCCGTCAAGATGTCCAAGAAGAACGGCTACGGCTCCATGACGGCACTGCCGATCATCGAGACCCAGGACGGCGACGTCTCGGCCTACATTCCGACCAACGTCATTTCCATTACCGATGGTCAGATCTACCTGCAGTCCGAGCTTTTCTTCCAGGGTCAGCGCCCGGCAGTCGACGTGGGCATCTCCGTGTCCCGCGTCGGTGGCGATGCACAGACCAAGGCCATGAAGCAGGTCGCCGGCAACCTTCGCCTGGACCTTGCTTCCTATCAGGAGCTCGCTGGCTTTACCCAGTTTGGCTCCGACCTTGACGAGGCTACTCAGAAGCAGCTGACCCATGGTGCCCGCATGACCGAGCTCCTGAAGCAGCCGCGCTACCAGCCGTTTGAGGTTGGCGAGCAGATCGTTACGCTGTTCGCTGGCAACGAGGGCTTCCTGGATGACCTGGAGATTGCCGACGTGCTGCCTTTCCGTGCCGAGCTCATCGAGTACATGGACAACGGCTTTGGCTCGCTGCTCGACAAGGTTCGCGCCAAGAAGATCGACGACGACACCAAGGCCGAGCTCTTGCGTGTCATCGGTGACTTCAAGCAGCAGTTCATGGCCAAGCACCATGCCGACACGACTGGATCAGAGGAGAACTAAGCCCTATGGCCAACCTTCGCGACATTAAGAAGCGAATCTCCTCGGTTACCACGACCAAGCAGATCACGCGCACGATGGAGATGGTCTCTACGGCCAAGATTCGTCGTGCCCTCGATCGCTCCAAGCAGGCCGAGCCCTATAAGGAGGCGCTGACCGACGTCATGTTGACGGTCGCCGGCGACGCCTCCTGTTCGGGCACCGATCCCATGCTGCAGAAGCATGAGGACGTCAAGCATGGCCTGATTGTCGTTATTGCCTCGGACCGCGGCCTTGCCGGCGGTTTCAATACGACGGTGGAGCGCACGGCCGAAAAGCTCGCCGCTTCTTGGGCGAACGACGGCATCGAGTGCGAGATCATCGCGTGCGGGCGTAAGCCGGCCACGTATTTCCGTGACCGCGCAAATGTCATCATGCACTTTGAGGGCAATTCCTCCGAGCCCGATTTCAATCAGGCTCGTATGGTCTCCTCTCATATCTGCGATGCATATCGTGCCGGTGAGCTTGACCGTGTCGAGCTTGTCTACCACCACGCCAAGAACCGCGTGGATCAGGAGCTTCGCGTCGAGCACTTGCTGCCGCTCGATCCCGAGATGATCGCTATGGCCCACGGTCCGCGTAAGAACGAGACCGACGCCCCTAAGCGCATCTCGTCCACGTTCGAGTTCGTGCCCTCTCCCGAGCATGTTCTCGGCAAGCTTGTACCGTCTTATATCCTGACGGTCATCTACCAGGCCCTGATCGATTCGGCGGCCGCCGAGCAGGGTGCGCGCCGCAAGGCCATGCACTCCGCGACGGAAAACGCCACCGCGATCATCTCGACCCTTACCCGCACGTATAGTCGCGTGCGCCAGGCTTCGATTACGACCGAGATCAACGAGATCGTCGGCGGAGCCTCAGCATTGGAGGAACAGTAATGGCTAATAACACCGTAAAGCTTGCGGTCGAGGAAGCCACCAAGAAGACGACTGCCGGTGATGGTCGCATCGTGCGTATCATCGGCCCTGTCGTCGACGTCAAGTTTGACGGCGCGGTGCCCCCGATCTACAACGCGCTCACGGTCGAGGCCGAGACCCCGATCGGTCACCTGAGCACGATCCTCGAGGTCGAGAGCCAGCTTCCGGGCGGCGTCGTCCGCACGGTCGCCATGTCCTCGACCGACGGCCTGCAGCGTGGTCTCACCGCCACCGATACCGGTGAGCCCATGAAGATGCCCGTTGGCCCCAAGACGCTCGGCCGCATTTGGAACGTCATGGGCAAGCCTGTCGACGGTAAGCCCATGCCCGAGGTGGAGGAGTTCTATCCCATCCACCACGCAGCGCCCCGCTTCGACGAGCTCACCACCAAGACCGAGATCTTCGAAACCGGCATCAAGGCCGTTGACCTGCTCGAGCCCTACATCCGTGGCGGCAAAACGGGTCTGTTCGGCGGCGCCGGCGTCGGCAAGACCGTTCTGATTCAGGAGCTCATCAACAACCTCGCCCAGGAGCACGGCGGCACCTCGGTGTTCACCGGTGTCGGCGAGCGTACTCGTGAGGGCACCGACCTGTTCCTCGAGATGAGCGAGTCTGGCGTTATAGACAAGACCTGCTTGGTCTATGGTCAGATGAACGAGCCGCCTGGAGCGCGTCTGCGCATCGGTCTGGCTGGCCTTACCACCGCTGAGTACTTCCGCGATCGCGGCCAGGACGTTCTGCTGTTCATCGACAACATCTTCCGCTTCTCCCAGGCCGGTTCCGAGGTTTCCGCACTGCTGGGTCGTATGCCGTCCGCCGTCGGTTACCAGCCTACGCTGGCTACCGAGATGGGCGACCTCCAGGAGCGCATTACCTCGACCAAGACGGGTTCCATTACCTCCGTCCAAGCTGTCTACGTCCCTGCAGACGACCTGACCGACCCGGCGCCTGCCACGACGTTTACGCACCTCGACGCCACCACGGTTCTTTCGCGTAGCATTTCGTCGCTCGGCCTGTTCCCGGCTATCGACCCGCTCGCGTCTTCCTCCGACGCCCTCGATCCCTCGATCGTCGGCGAGGAGCACTACCGTGTCGCCGTCAAGGTCCAGGAGCTCCTGCAGGAGTACTCCGACCTTCAGGACATCATCGCCATTCTGGGTATGGACGAGCTGTCCGAGGAGCAGCGCCTTACGGTCAACCGTGCCCGTAAGATCCAGCAGTTCCTCTCCCAGTCCTTCCACGTCGCCGAGAAGTTCACCGGCAACCCCGGTGTCTACGTCCGCGTCGAGGATACCGTCCGCTCCTTCGCCGAGATTGTCGACGGCAAGGCCGATGACCTGCCCGAGCAGGCATTCCGCTATGCTTCCACGATTGAGGACGTGCGCGAGCGCGCCCGCAAGATGGGGGAGAAGTAGGTTATGCGTATCCGCATCGTGTGCCCCGTGAGCTGCGCCTATGAGGGCGACGCTGCGTTCGTGTCGATTCCGTCCACGGATGGCGAGTTTGGCGTTCTGCCTGCTCACTCCAGCGAAATCTGCACGATCGACCGCGGTTACGTTCGCGTTTCCGATAAGGCCATGGGCACTGTCGACCACACGTTTGCCGTGGCCGGCGGCTATGTCCAGGTTGCGGACGATGTCGTGACCGTTCTCGCCGAGCGCGCTTGCGATTTGGCGACCGTCGACGCCGACAAGGTTAAAGCTGATATTCAAGGTTTTGAAGAGAAGCTGGGTAATTTGTCGGAGGATGATGCACGCCGCGCCTACCTCTATAATGAAATCGCATGGTGTAAGCTCAAGCTTGCCCAATAGTCAAACGCTTTAGCGTTCGACCATTTGCGAACACATCATGCCCGGGATGGCTCAGCCACCCCGGGCATGCTTTTTGAAAGGGTAGACCTTGGATATTATCCGCGTTGAGGGTGGCCACGCCATCGGAGGCTCCGTGCCCGTCTCGGGCGCCAAGAACTCCGCGCTCAAACTTATGGCGGCAACGCTTCTGGCGCCGGGCAAGACGACGCTGCAGAACGTGCCTGATATTTCCGATGTCCACGTGATGGGCAAGGTGCTCAAGGGTATGGGCGCTACGATTGATGTTCTCGACGAGCACACGCTCGAGATCGATACCTCCCAGGTCGATTCTTGGGAGGCACCCTACGAGCTCGTTGCCAAGATGCGCGCTTCCACTGCCGTGATGGGACCCCTGCTGGGCCGTTTCCATCGCGCCAAGATCGCCATGCCCGGCGGCTGCAACCTGGGCGCTCGCAAGATCGATATGCATATCTTGGGTCTTGAGGCCTTGGGCGTCGAATTCGACACCGCCCACGGCTATATCAACGCCAATGCGCCTCAGGGCCTGCGCGGCACCACCGTCACGCTCGAGTTCGCCAGCGTCGGTGCGACCGAGAACCTCATCATGGCCTCCGTTCGCGCGCAGGGTACCACGGTTATCGATAATGCCGCCCGCGAGCCCGAGATCGTCGATCTCGCCAACATGCTCAACGAGATGGGCGCCAAGATTGTCGGCGCGGGTACGCCTGTCGTGACCATCGAGGGCGTAGAAGATCTGCATCCTGTTACCCATCGCGTGGTGGGCGACCGCATCGAGGCCGGTACCTTTATCGTTGCCGGTGCGTTGATGGCCGACGATCGCGGTGTCGATGTCACGGGCTTTTGCCCCATTCATTTGGGCATGGTGCTCAAGAAGATGGAGCTCATGGGTATCGACTGCGAGCGCGTCGAGGATGGCGTCCATGTGAGGCGTGCCGAGCGTATCAAGCCGGTCGACATCCAGACGCTTCCGTTCCCCGGTTTCCCCACGGACATGCAGGCGCAGATCATGGTGCTCTCCGCCCTGGCCGACGGCAGCTCCGTTATCACCGAGAATATCTTCGAGAATCGCTTTATGTTCGCATCCGAGCTGGTGCGCATGGGCGCCGATATTCGCATCGAGAGTCATCACGCCATGATTCACGGCGTCAAGGGCTTTTCCGGCGCTCAGGTAACCTCACCGGATCTTCGTGGTGGCGCGGCGCTCGTCGTTGCCGGCCTAATTGCCGACGGCACGACCGAGGTCTCGGCCATCCATCACATTAAGCGCGGTTACGAACAGTTTGTCGAAAAGCTGCAGGCGCTTGGCGCTCATGTCGAGCACGCCACTGTTCCCGATCCCGTCATCTACTAATGCAGGTTGCCTATGTTTAAGAAAAAGCCCATTACGGAATCTCGAAGACCTTCGACCGGCGCTCAGGCAAAAATCTATAGCCGCGATAATGTTGCCCGCTATTCCGAGCGCGCCCGTCAGCGCCGTCGCGGTCATACGGTTCGCCGCGTCGCGCTCATTGCTGTGCTCGGTGTGCTGTTGAGCGCTACGACTGCCGCCGGCCTGTGGTTTGCCACCATTATGGGCAAGCTCGGCGATTCCAACGTCATTACCGACAACCTGCGCCAGATCCTGGTTGATACCGACGAGGCAAAGGACCCGTTCTACGTGCTACTCCTTGGCACTGACGGTCGCCCGGGCGAGGATACATACCGCGCCGACTCGATTATCCTGGCGCGTATCGATCCCACGCAAAAGCAAGCGACGCTCATCTCCATTCCGCGTGATACCAAGGTCGTCTACAACGGTTCGACCATGAAGATCAACGTCTGCCACACCTACGGCGGCGCCGAGGCCATGGTCCAGGCGGTCAACGAGCTGTGCGGTGTCCAGATTTCCCACTATGCCGAGGTCAGCTTCGATGGCATGCAGTCGCTCATCGACTCGGTCGGCGGCATCGACATCAACGCGACCGATGACGTTGATGACCCTGAGCACCTCGACATTAAGATCACCGCTGGTCAGCAGCACATGGATGGCGCAACCGCCCTTACCTATGCCCGCTGCCGCTACATCTATGCCGACGGCGACTACACGCGTATGCGCCACCAGCGTCAGGTACTTGGCGCCCTTGCCAACCAGATCCTCAACAACTTCGATGCTACCAAGGTCTTCGACCTCGTCAATTCGCTGTCCGACATGCTCGTGACCGATATGAGCGTTCAGGACATCGTCTCTACGGTCAATGCCATGCGCGGCATGGATGTTGACGGCATCTATTCGGTCAACTTGCCTTCGTATGCCGTCTTCTGCTTGAAGAATGCAGGCGTGAGATACACCTCTGTTTACGGTGAGGAGTCAAGACACAT
>CABTZA010000024.1 GCA_902489225.1 uncultured Collinsella sp. | reverse complement strand
TGCCTTGGGACGATCGGACACGATTAAGCCTCCTCGGTCTTGCTCAGACCACCAAACCTACGGTCACGGCCCTGATAGGCCAAAATGGCGTCGACAAGGCCCCAACGATCAAAGTCGGGCCAATAGGTATCGGTGACGTAGAATTCGGAATAAGCCACCTGCCACAGCAGATAGTTCGAAAGGCGCAGCTCACCAGAAGTGCGAATCACAAGCTCAGGATCGGGAAGGCCAGCGGTATAGAGGTGGGAAGCCACCATGTCGTCATCAATTGCGCCAGGATCGATCTTACCGGCGGCAGCGTCGAGTGCGATCTGACGGACAGCGCGGGTAATCTCGGCACGCGCGCCGTAGTTGACGGCAAGCGCCAGCGTCATGCCGGTGTGATTGGCGCACTCGGCAAGACCTCGCTCAAAGACATCGCGGGTCTTCTTAGGCAGTGCGGAAATATCGCCCAAAAAGACAACGCGAACGTTTTCGCGCTTAAGCAGCGGCAACTCATCGATAAACGTCTTGGCAAACAAATGCATCAAAACGTTGACCTCGTGCTGCGGACGATTCCAGTTTTCGGTGGAAAACGCATAGGCCGAAAGGACGTCGACACCCAAGCGCACGCATGCGGTAATGATCTCGCGCAGGGAGACGATACCCGCCTTGTGGCCCTCGGTGCGTGCAAGACCGCGCGACGTGGCCCAACGACCGTTACCGTCCATGATGCACGAGATATGGTGCGGAATGTTATTAAGGTCAAGGTCGGAAAAACCGACGCCCGCAGGGGCGTCGGCAAAGTACTCGACCAGTTTATGCTCGTCGTATTGCACCTTAGATCTCCATGACCTCGGCTTCTTTTTCCTTCAGAAGCTCCTCGACCTTGGCGACATACTCATCAGTGTGCTTCTGGACCTTGGCCTGCTCGCGACGGACATCGTCCTCGGTGAGCTCCTCATCGCGCTCGAGCTTGTTGTTGAAGTCGCGACGGATGTTACGGATAGACACCTTGGCCTGCTCGGCGTACTCGCGGCACTCCTTGACGAGCTCGCGACGGCGCTCCTCAGTGGGAGCCGGGAACGGAAGACGAACGACGGTGCCATCGGAGTTGGGGGTAATACCCAGATCGGAAGCGCCGATGGCCTTGACGATAGCATTGATGAGTGCCTTGTCCCACGGCTCGATGAGCAGCATGTGGGCCTCGGGGGTCTTGACGGCGGCAACCTGCGTGACCGGCGTGGGAACACCGTAATAATCGACGGTGATGTCGGACAGAATGTTGGCATTGGCACGGCCGGTACGGACCTTGGAGAAGTTATGCTTGAGGGACTCGAGCGACTTGTCCATATGGGCGGTGATGTTCTCTGCCATGCTTAATCCTCCTGATAGACGAGCGTGCCGACGGGCTCACCCGAAAGCGCGCGCTTGACGGTGTCCTCGCCATCGATGTTGAGGACCAAAATCGGCATACGGTTATCCTGGCACAGTGCCGTAGCCGTGGAATCCATAACCTGCAGACCGCGGACAAGAACCTCGTGGTAGGTAATCTTGTCAAAACGGACAGCATCGGCGCACTTGACGGGATCTTTGTCGTAGATGCCGTCAACCTTGGTGGCTTTAATCAGAATCTCGGCGCCGATCTCGCACGCACGAAGAGCCGCGGCGGTGTCGGTCGTAAAGTACGGATTGCCCGAACCGGCAGCAAAAATAACGACGTTGCCCTTGGAAAGGTGGTTGATGGCGCGACGACGAATATAGGGCTCGCAGATCTCGTTCATCTGGATAGCGCTCATAACGCGGCAGGGAACATCGTTATGCTCGAAGGCATCCTGCAGGGCGAGCGCGTTCATAACGGTCGCGAGCATGCCCATATAATCGGCCTGAGCACGCTCCATGCCACCGGCAGCGCCGGCCATGCCGCGGAAAATATTGCCGCCGCCGACAACGACGCCGACCTCATGGCCAACGGCTAGCAGCTCCTTGACCTGCTTGGCAAGATGGTCGGTAACCTTGGGGTCGATGCCATATTGGCCGTCGCCCATCAGTGCTTCGCCGGAAAGCTTAAGAAGCACGCGTTTATATCGGATGTCGGACAAAGCGATCCTCCTTTAATTAGACTCTCAATATGATATCAAAGGCTCTGATAAGAGCCATGAAAAAGCAGGCTGTGAGTAAAACCCACAGCCTGCTCATTACCAGCTACAAGAGCTTATTTACTCGCCACGGACCAGACGGTCAAAGGCAACGACGGTAATGGTGTCGCCGAGCTCCTTGGAGACCTGCTCAGCGTACTTCTTGATGGTGAGGGAGCTGTCCTTGATGAACTCCTGCTCGGTGAGCACGGACTGCTTGTAGAACTTCTCCAGACGGCCGACAGCCATCTTCTCCTGGATAGCCTCGGGCTTGCCGGACTCGGCAGCCTGGGCCATGTAGATCTGCTTCTCGTGCTCGACGGTCTCGGCCGGAACCTGATCGCGGGTAGCGCAGATCGGGGCGACGGCAGCAACCTGAAGGGCAACGTCGTGAGCGAAGGTCTTGAAGGACTCAGCCTGAGCGGTCTCGGCCTTCTCGAAGGCGAACTCGACGAGGACGCCGATCTTACCACCCATGTGGATGTAAGAAGCGAGCGCGCCGTTCTCGGCCTTGCGGGCAGCGAAGCGGGAGATCTTCATGTTCTCGCCCATGATGTGAATCATCTCGGTGAGCTCGGAGGAAACGGTCTCCTCGCCCATCGGCTTCTCGAGCAGAGCGTCGACGTCAGCAGGCTCGGTGGTAGCGACAACCTCAGCGACCTTGGAAGCAAAGCCGGTGAACTTGGCGTTGGAGCCAACGAAGTCGGTCTCGCAGGAGAGCTCGAGCAGAGCGCCGGTCTTGCCATCCTCGGAGACGAACGCGGCGACAGCGCCCTCGTTGGTCTCACGGCCAGCCTTCTTGGCAGCCTTGGCAAGGCCGTTCTTACGCAGAACGTCGACAGCGGCGTCCATGTCGCCGTCAGCCTCGACGAGAGCCTTCTTGCACTCCATCATCGGGGAGTCGGTCATCTCGCGGAGCTGCTTGACCATAGCGGCGGTAATCTGGGCCATTGTGGTTCCTTTCAAAGAGATGAAAAAGAATTAACTAAGACTGATTTACTCGGCCTTGGGCTCAGCGGCCATCTCGGCCTCGGAGACCTGCTCCTTGCCGGAGCCAGCGAGGCAGGCGTCAGCCATGAGCTCGCACATAAGGGTGACAGCGGAGATAGCGTCATCGTTGCAGGGGATGCCGTACTCGACCTCGTCGGGATCGGAGTTGGTGTCGATCAGGGCGACGACGGGGATGTTCAGGCGCTGAGCCTCCTTGATGGCGTTCTCCTCGCGCTTGGTGTCGATGACGAAGAGAGCCTGGGGCAGACCCTTCATGTCGCGGGCGCCACCGAGGTTGGTCTGGAGCTTGGTGAGCTCCTTGCCGAGAACAGCCTGCTCCTTCTTGGGCAGAACAGCCATGCGGCCGTCCTCGACCATGGCCTCGAGCTCCTCCATGCGGTTGATGCGGGAGCGGATGGTGACGAAGTTGGTCAGCATACCGCCGAGCCAACGCTGGTTGATGTAAGGCATGTTGGCGCGCTCAGCAGCGTTCTTGACGGCCTCCTGAGCCTGCTTCTTGGTGCCGACGAACAGCACGTTGCCGCCCTTAGCGACGTTCTTGACGAATGTATAGGCCTGGTCGGCGTCGAGGATGGTCTGCTTGAGGTCGAGGATGTAGATGCCGTTGCGCTCACCAAAGATGAACGGCTTCATCTTGGGGTTCCAGCGACGGGTCTGGTGACCGAAGTGGCAGCCGGCCTCGAGCAGGGTGCGGATATTAATCTTGGTAGCCATGTTAAACCTCCTGTGGTTTGCCTCCGCGCGGGGTCATCCTCCAAAACCAACCCGGACATGTGCTACCAAAGCCCGGGCACCACGGTATGAAGTAGCCGCGCGTGCGTGATAAAAACATGTTGCCGTGAAGCAACCCGATGAATGATAGCAGGAATGCTTCTTTCTGCCAACCCGCAATCAAAACCACACACCTGAGTGCGGCGCGGGACGTCCCAGCCACTATTCGCCGCGGGGATGGGCTTGAGCCACGGCACGCTTGAGCCGATCGGGCGTGAGATGCGTGTAGATTTGCGTCGTGGACAGGCTCGCATGACCCAGCAGCTCTTGAACCGAGCGCAGGTCCGCACCGCCCTCAAGCAAGTCGGTCGCAAAGGTATGGCGCATCGCATGCGGGGCGATGTCGGCCGGAATGCCGGCGAGCGTCGCCAGCGTATGGAACCGCCGCCGGAGCATGGCGGCGCTCATGCGATTGCCACGCGCCGATATAAGCAGCGGATGCGGCCCAGTAGCGAGGTCGCGGCGCTTTGCCTGAGCGAGCAACTCCGGCCTCCCCTCCTCAATATAGAGACGCGTCACATCGAGCGCACGACGATACAGAGGGACGATACGCTCCTTGCTCCCCTTGCCCCAAAGTCGCAGCGTTCGCTCGGACCAACCAATAGACTCCACGTTGAGCGCCGCGAGCTCCGAGATTCGCGCGCCGGAGGCATAGAGCAACTCAAGCATCGCCGCATCGCGCAGTCCCGCGGGCGTCGAGGTATCAGGCGTCTTGAGCAGCGCCTCAACCTGCTGGGTCGCAAGGACACCCGGCAGGTCACGCGGCAGCCTGGGCGATGCGATCGCCGAGACCGCATCGCCCTCGACAATCCCCTCGGCAGCCATCCAGCGATAGAGAGATCGAATAGCCGACAGGTGCGCCGCAAGCGTTCGGGGAGCCACCTGCTCACGCGAAAGCTCGGCAAGATAGCGACGAATGGTGCGCACGTCGGCAGCGAAAGCATCGATATCCTCGCGCTCGCACCAGGCAGCGAAGCGCTCCAGCCTCGAGCCATAGGCCGTCACCGTGTTGGGAGAAAGTCCCTCGACGCGTGCGATATAGGCGATAAACGAGTCGACGGTGTCGTACAGGTCAAAGGCTATGACCGGTCGCCTCCAAACAAGTCGGAACGCGTGGCCAAGTAGGCATCGAGGGCCTCGAGCGCACGGTCCGCATAGGCCTGGTAGCGGTCGCGCTTGCTGCGGCGCTTACCATCCTCGAGTGGCGGCACCAGGCCAAAGTTGACATGCATGGGCTGATAGCCCACGGTGGCAGGATCGGTCGCATAGCCCACGAGCGCACCCAGGGCGCCCACGCGGGGCAACTCGACGGAATCGGCGCCGATAGCCTCTGCATAGGTGTTGAGCGCCGCGAGCAGACCGGTCGCCACGGCTTCCATGTACCCCTCGGTGCCGGTGATCTGACCGGCCAGGCGCACACCGGTACCGGGCACGGCAAAGGTGCCATCGAGCACATGCGGGGCGTCGACAAAGGTATTGCGGTGCATGACACCGTAGCGGAAGAACTCAGCGTTCTCCAGGCCCGGCACCATATGGAAGACGCGCTTCTGCTCGCCAAAGGTCAAGTTGGTCTGGAAGCCAACCAGGTTATAGGCGGTCTTCTCCTTGTTCTCGGCACGCAGCTGAATCGCCGCCCAAGGGCGACGTCCGGTACGCGGGTCGGTGAGGCCGACGGGCTTCATGGCGCCAAAGCGAATGGCGTCCTTGCCGGTGCGCGCAACTTCCTCGGCAGGCTGGCAGGCCTGGAACAGATCGCCGCCCTCAAAGTCTTTGAGCACCACGCGGTCGGCCGTGGTAAGCGCCTCGATAAAGGCCTCGTACTCTTCCTTATTGAGCGGAGCGTTGAGATAGTCGCCGCTCCCCTGCTCCTCGTAGCGCGACTGCGAGAACAGCACGTCCATATCGAGCGTGGAGGCATCGACGATCGGCGCCGCGGCATCGAAAAACGCAAGGGCGTCGCCGCCGACGAGCTTCATGACCTCTTCGCTCAGCGCCGGTGAACACAGCGGGCCCGCGGCAATGACCACCTGGCCCTCGGGAATCTGCGTGACCTCGCCGTGCACGACCTCGATATTGGGACGAGCGGCAACCTCGGCCTCGACAAGCTCGGAAAACTTGACGCGGTCGACCGCCAAGGCGCCACCGGCGGGAACAGCCGCGCGATGGGCGCAATCGAGCAGGACTGAACCCATGCGCTCAAGCTCGGCCTTCAGCAAACCAGCCGCGGAATCCGGACGGGTCGACTTAAACGAATTGGAGCAGACGAGCTCTGCCAGGTGATCGGTATGGTGGGCCGGGGAGCTCACCTGGGGGCGCATCTCGCACAGCTTTACGGCAAACCCGCGATCTGCCAGCTGGATCGCGCACTCCGAACCCGCCAGACCGCCACCGATAACTGTCACCTGATCGAACTGCATCTGCAAACACCTTTCTAATTGACACGTTTTCCATTGTGACCGAAGGGCGTCTGGGCGTGAAGGGCAAACTTGGAGGGCGCATACCTTCCATCCATCATGCGCTCGATAAGGCCCTCGAGTTCAAGCGAACCCAAGAGTTTGAGTACGCCAACTGCATCGAGCGAGACGAGCGCCGCGATGTCGTCGACCTTGAGCGGAGATGCGATGAGCGCATGCATCACGGTCTGCTGCGTTGGATCCAGGTCGGCAATGCCGGGAGCATCGGGGCGCGAGTAGCGCAGGGTTCCGTAGATGCGTGAGATAGCCATCTCGATAGATTCCTCGTCGATGATGCAGCAGGCACCGTTCGCAATGAGGTAATTTGTGCCACGCGACTCGGGCGATAGGATCGACCCCGGCACGGCAAGAAGTTCGCGCCCCAAATCCATAGCAGCCTCGGCTGTAGAAAACGTCCCAGAAGGCATACCCGCCTCGGATACAAAGAGGGCTTGCGACAGGGCCGCGATCACGCGATTGCGGCGCGGAAAGGCGAACTTGCGCGGACCCATGCCCCACGGAGAGATCGACACGACCGCGCCACCCGTATCGAGCGTGCGAGTAATAAGCCCCGCGCTCGAACGCGGGTAGACCACGTCGGCGCCCGTCCCCAGCACCACGACGTGTTTGCCGCCGGCGTTGACCGCAGCCCAACCCGAGGCCTGGTCACAACCGACCGCGCCGCCCGAAACTACCGTCACTCCCGCCTCGACCGCCACCTTTGCCGCAAGCTCTGCCACGGCAAGACCATACGGCGAGGCCTTACGCGCGCCGATGATGGAGAGCGCGGGCGTCGAAAGAACCTCGGGGTTGCCACACACATAGAGCGTCTGGGGTACATCAGAAAGCTCCAAAACGGTCTCGGGATACAATGCATCACCTGGATGCAGCTCAAAGGTCCCCTCGGCCATCATTGGTCCCTCCTTCCCTGGTACATCGCCGCCTCGAGCACGTGGTCCTGCGTCACTTGCTCGCTCTCGGCGACGTCAGCGATTGTACGCGCGATACGCACCAGGCGTACGATGCCGCGGCCCGTGAGATGCGTGCGTTTGGATAGGCCGAGTACGCATTTCTCGGCAGCATCATCGAGCTCGAAGGTCGAAACGACGCCGTCAATGGACCGCGTCTCGTCATCCTCGGCCTCGGCATCCGCATCGTCCATGCGGGATTCGCGCCAAGCGCGAAAGGCGCGACCGCGCACAACGTAGTCACGTAACTCGGCCGACGACATGCCCTCCGCACCCTCGATAATCACTTGAGGGTCGGGACGGGTCACATCGATCATCATGTCGATACGGTCGGCCAAAGGACCGCGCAGTTTAGACCGATAGCGCTCGACCATCGCCGCCGAGCAGCGACACGGTACCTCGCGATCGCCCAAAAAGCCGCAGGGGCAGGGATTGCTCGCAGCCAGCAGCTGAAAGCGCGACGGGAAGGTAAAAGCCCCATCGACGCGTACGATCCTCACGTAGCCGCGCTCGATAGGCTGTCTGAGCGTCTGCAGTACACCCGTGGGAAACTCGGCAAGCTCGTCCAAAAAGAGCACGCCGCCATGAGCAAGGCTGATCTCACCCGGGTGCACCGGGCGCCCGCCGCCGATAAGGCCTGCGGTCGAAATACTGTGGTGGGGACTGCGGAAGGGGCGGTGCCCCGCCAACAAGCCATCAATGTTCTCACCCAAAACCGAATGGATGCACAGTGCCTCCTGCTGATCCTCAACGGAAAGCTCGGGCAGGATGCCGGTCATACGGCGTGCGAGCATCGTCTTGCCCGATCCCGGAGACCCGATCATGAGCAAGCCGAGTTCTCCTGCCGCCGCAAGCGCCATGCCGCGTTTAGCGACTTCCTGCCCCAGCACGTCGGCATAGTCGAGCTCAGGCTCAAAGGTCGCTTCGACGCCCTCGGAATCCAAGTAGTGCCGCGCGGCATCGCCCATACCATGAGCAAGCTGAGACAAATGATCGATGAATCCGCAATCCACGCCCGCGAGTGGCACATGCTGGTCTGACCTGCCGGCGATAAAGGACAGCCCCAAATCACGCGCCAATAACTGAAACGCCACCTCGCCCTTGACAGGAAGCACCGTACCGTCCAAGCCAAGCTCACCAGCGATAAGACAACGATCGAGGTTGTCGCGGGGAATCTGCCCATCGGCCGCCAATACCGCGATGGCGATGGGCAGATCAAAGCCGCTACCGGTCTTGCGGATATCGCCGGGCGCCAGATTGACCGTAATGCCCGAGCGCGGGATCTCGAACCCGGCGGAGCGCATCGCGCAGCGAATACGACCGCGCGACTCCATCACCTCCATACTCGGTATGCCGAGCATCTGGATGCCCGGAACGCCGCCGGCAAGCGAGACCTCGACCGTGACGGGAATCGCCTCGACGCCGCGGATGCAGGCCGCGTGAACGGCAAACGTCTCGAACGCCATCACGACACCTGCCAATCGAACGCGTTGTACTGGTGCTCGATCTCGGCGATATGCCCGCCGCGAATGGTAACGCCCACGGCATCGAAGCGAATCGCCTTGAGCGGATAATGCTCCATGAGATAGCAACTTGCGATGCGGCGGTAGCGACGTTGCTTTTGGGCGTCCACGGCCTCCTCGGGAAAGACCCGCGTGCTGCAATCCAGCGCAACGCGTCTGGTCTTGACCTCGGCCATCACCACGACATCGTCGAGCTCATCGAGCAGCACCAGGTCGGCCTCGCCCTCGGTGCAACGATAACCCTGCTCCAGCAAGGTGTAGCCGCGCTCGTTAAAGTAGTCGATGGTGATCAGCTCGCCCAGCATGCCCAGCTCGCGAGGACTGAGTCCCTTGATAAACTCGGGCGTCATCGCCCCGCAGTCGAGCTTGCCGTTTTCCCAACATTCCTTGAGCTGCTGCGTCTTACTCTTTTTGCTTGCGGCACTCATGGGGTCTCCTTTCCCGCACACTGCATTGCCCCGATGATGAGGGCACCTTTCATGCGGGTAAGTACCGGAAGCAAACCAAAAGCTGACCAAATGCCGTCAAAAAACGGGCCGTACGCAGCAATGGTGTTGCATACGGCCCGCTACCAGCAGGTTTATAAAACCCCAGAGGTCCCTGTCTCCACAATTGACCTAGAAAAGGCGCTCAGTCTGCAGAAAGTTTCCGCAAAAGCTCACGCGGTGCAGCGGACAAAGTCCATGTTTGCGAATGGCCTCGATGTGCTCGGGGCTCGCATAGCCCTTCGACTCGGCCAGATGGTACTCGGGGTACTCGGCGTCGTACTCGACCATCATCTCGTCACGCGTGACCTTGGCCATGATGGACGCCGCGGCGATACAGGCGATCTTGGCATCGCCCTTCACCACGTCGCGCTCATTGGGAACGGCGCCCAAGGGGTTGCCATCCATGAGGACGCAGTCGGGTTCAAGTCCCGTATCGGCCACGGCGCCCGCGACGGCAACGCGGATGGCGCGGGCCATACCCATCTCATCGATATCCTTAGGCGCGATATGGCAAAAACCAATCGCCGTCGCCACCTCGGCAATCTTCACAGAGAGCAGCTCGCGGCGCGCCGGCGTGAGCTTTTTGGAATCGTTGATGCCCCAGACGCGCGGCTCCATGGGAAGGCACACGGCACACACGGTTAAGGGACCCGCTACCGAGCCACGGCCCACCTCGTCGACACCAACGACCACCCCATCGCCGCCAAGCTCATGCATAAGCTCGTACATGCCATTGACGCGCTCGCGCTCGGCAACCTCTTTGGAATGGCGTTTGAGGGCGCGTTCACAAGCCTTGATCACCTGCTGGCGCGGGTCCTCGCGATAATGCTCCACGAGGGCGGGGATCTCCTCAAACGTTGCGCTCGCCAGCTCTCCGGCAACCTGCGATGCCGAAACCGAGCTCGTCATATTGGCCATACCAGGCCCTCCTTGCATGCAAATCAGATAAAAAGAAGGGCCACCCGAAGGTGACCCTTACGTCCAAACGAGTGGACAGACGCTGCGATCTTCTTAGCGCTTCTCGGGGATGCGAGCAGCCTTGCCCACCTTGTCGCGGAGGTAGTACAGCTTGGCGCGACGGACGCGACCATGACGAACGACCTCGAGCTTGGCGATCTTGGGGCTGTGAAGCGGGAAGGTACGCTCAACACCGACACCGAAGGACATCTTGCGGACGGTGAAGGTCTCGCGGGCACCGGCGCCGGCCATGCGGATGACGTCGCCCTGGAAGACCTGGATGCGCTCGCGGTCGCCTTCCTTAATGCGGTAGTGAACCTTGACGTTGTCGGCGACGCGAACCTGAGGAATGTCCTCGCGGATCTGCTGACGCTCGATTGCGCGGATGTAATCCATGTGCAATTCCTTACTCTTCTAGAGGTGCCGTACCACTCTGGCCGGCACGTAGTTGAACAAACGTATTCGAGTATACACGCGCGGGTTTCTGCTGCAAGAACAATTTTTTACGCAGACAAAAAGACAAAACCCGCACATGATAACCGTCCGCCTCACGAATGAGACGGACGGCATGAAGGGGGGCTACGTTAGGCGTCTGAACCCAAAACGTTAGGCGGAGCGCTTCGCCTCGAGCTTGGCCTGGGCGGCAGCCAGGCGTGCGAGGGGCACGCGGTAGGGCGAGCAGGACACGTAGTCCACGTCGGCCACATTAAACAGACCCTTGATGGACTTGGGGTCGCCGCCGTGCTCGCCGCACACGCCAAAGTGCATGTCGGGGTTGGTGGCGCGGCCCTTCTCGACGGCCATGCGCACCAGCTCGAGCACCGCCGTGTCAATGGTCTCGAAGGGGTTGTCCTTCAAGATCTTCTTGTGCATGTACAGCGGGATGAACTTAGCCTCGGCATCGTCACGAGAGAAGCCGAAGGTGGTCTGGGTGAGGTCGTTGGTGCCAAAGCAGAAGAAGTCGGCATGACGCGCGATCTCGTCAGCGACCATGCAGGCGCGTGGCAGCTCGAGCATCGTGCCCACGGGAATATTGAGCTCGACGCCCTCCTCGGCAGAAACCTCGGCGATTACCCGCTCGATGACCTCGCGGGTCTGGACATGCTCCGCCGTGATGGAGACGAGCGGAACCATGATCTCGGGTCGCGGGTCGACGCCCTCCTTGATAAGGCGGGCAGCAGCCGTGGCGACGGCGCGAACCTGCATGAGTGGCAGATCGCTAAAGACGACGGACAGGCGAACGCCGCGCAGGCCGAGCATGGGGTTCGACTCGACCATGCCGTCGATACGACGCAGGCGGGCGCGCAGGGCTGCAAGCTCTTCCTCGCTGGCGCCGGCGGCTTCCTTCTTGGTGATGGCGACCTCGAGCTCGCGAGGATTATCCAGGAACTCATGAAGCGGCGGATCGAGCAGGCGGACGACCACATCGCGACCGGACATGGTCTTGAACATCGCCAGGAAGTCCTCGGTCTGAACCTTGAGCAGGTCGGCCAGGGCCTGCTGCTTCACGGCCTCATCGTCAGACAGGATAAAGCTCTGGATGATGTTCTTGCGGTCGCCCAGGAACATGTGCTCGGTGCGGCACAGGCCGATGGCCTCGGCGCCAAACTCGAGCGCAAGCTCGGCATCCTCGGGATTGTCGGCGTTGACGCGCACATGGTTGGCATGGCCACAGGTCTCGTCCAGGCGAATCTCGTCGGCCCAGGACAGGATGGTGTCCAGATCGCCGGTAAGCTCGGCGGAGACCAGGTCGACGGCGCCGTCGACGACGATGCCCTGGGTGCCGTCGATGGAGATGACATCGCCCTCGCGCAGCACGCGGTCGCTGCCCTCGATGCGCACGACCTTCTCGGCGGCGTCGATATGGAAGCGCTCAACGCCACAGACGCAGGGCGTACCCATGCCGCGGGCGATAACGGCGGCATGACTCGTCTTGCCACCGTGGCTGGTCAGGATGCCCTCGGCGGCGACCATGCCCTTCAGGTCGTCGGGGTTGGTCTCCCAACGAACCAGAATGACCTTGTGGCCCTCGGCGGAACGCGTGACGGCGTCGTCGCTCGAGAACACGACCTCGCCCACGGCGGCACCGGGGCTGGCGTTCAGACCGCTGGCCAGCGCCTCGTACTTCTTGGAGGCGTCAAACTGCGGGTGCAGGAGTTGGTCGAGCTGCGCGGGATCGATGCGGCTCACGGCCTCCTCGCGGGTGATCAGGCCCTCCTCGACCATTTCGATAGCGATGCGCAGGGCGGCGGTGGCGGTGCGCTTGCCCACGCGGGTCTGGAGCATCCAGAGCTTGCCCTGCTCGATGGTGAACTCGATATCGCACATATCGCGATAATGATCCTCGAGCGTCAGGAACACGCGCTCGAGCTCCTCACCTGCGGACTCGAGGCCCGGGGTGGTCTTGAGGTCGGCAATGGGCTCGGTGTTGCGGATGCCGGCGACGACGTCCTCGCCCTGGGCGTTAACCAGAAAATCGCCGTAGAACTCCTTGGTGCCGTCGGCCGGATTACGCGTAAAGGCGACGCCCGTCGCAGAGGTCTCGCCCTTGTTGCCAAAGGCCATGGCCTGCACGTTGACGGCGGTGCCGAGGTCGTCGGAAATGCCATGCTGCTTGCGGTAGATGCAGGCACGCTCGTTCATCCAGCTGCCAAAGACGGCCTGGATGGCAAGGCGTAGCTGAAGCTCCGGGTCGTGCGGGAAGACGGGCTTGCCGTCAGCGACCTCGAGCTCGGGATACAGGGAGGCATCGACGTTCTCGGAGAAGATGCCCTTAAAGGTCTCGACGAGTTCCTGCAGGTCCTCAGCCGAAAGCTCGGAATCGACGCGAACGCCGGCGACCAGACGGGCCTGGGTCAGGGCGTTCTCGAACAGGTCGGCGTCAACGCCCATAACGACGTTGGAGAACATCTGAATAAAGCGGCGGTAGCTATCCCAAGCAAAACGCGGATTTTGCGTCTGGGCGATGAGCCCCTGAACGGAGTCGTCGTTGAGGCCTAAGTTGAGGACCGTGTCCATCATGCCGGGCATGGAGAACGGAGCGCCCGAACGAACCGACACGAGCAGCGGATCGGAGGCGTCGCCGAGCTTCTTGCCGCAGCGGGCCTCGAGGTCCGCCTCGGCAGCAACGATCTCATCGAGTGCGCCCTCGGGCCACACGTTGCCGGCACCGGAGTACTCGACGCAAGTCTGGCAGGTAATGGTAAAGCCACCGGGAACCGGCAGGCCGATGCGGCTCATCTCGGCAAGGTTTGCGCCCTTGCCGCCAAGCACGAAGTTCATGGACTTGTCGCCCTCAGTGACACAGGTGCCCTGGGCGTCGGTTCCAAAACGGTAAACCCTCTTGCAATCGCTCACGATACTTCCCCTTTCATGCACTTACGCGCACGACCGTGGTAACGAATCGACCCGCCAAATGCGGGCCGTGAGGGAACTATACGGCGGGTTTTGAGCGGGCTTAAGCAGAGGATGCGCGGTTTGGTAAACGTGCTAAAACTGGCGGTAAACGGTAGGTAAAGGTGATTACCTTATGAATATACCACTGTAAGAAAGTGCAGGTCAGATGCGATATTTTTGCTAAATCGCTTTATCAAAATGCTGCTACTATTAGGCTCGACGGGCGGCGCGGCGGGCACGGGCTTCTTGGATTTCCTCCAAGTGGCTAATGATCTCGGCTGCGCTTTCCTCGATGGCCTTGCCGTCGGTACGCACCACAAAGCAGCCTAGGCGCTTCATGAGCGCACGGGCTTCCTCGAGCTCGCTGTGCACGCTCTCAGGCTCGGCATAGGAGCCGGCAACGGCACGAGCGTAGTCATCGCCCAAGCGGCTATCGCGAATTTCGGAAATCACATCGACGGTCGAAATCAGGCCGAACAGGCGCATCGGGTCGACCTCGTAAATCGACTTGGGCGGCTCCATGCCATGCGCCAGTGGGACATTGGCGACCTTGTAGCCCTGATAGGCCAAATACATCGACAGCGGCGTCTTGGACGTACGCGATACGCCCAGCAGCACGATATCGGCACCCGACAGATCGTCGCAGCCGCGCCCGTCATCGTGCTCAACGAAATACTCCATGGCCTCGATACGATGGAAATAGCGGTCATCGGTCTTGTGAATCACGCCCGCAACGCCCTTGGGCGGCACACCGATGAGCGACGACAGCACAGCGAGCGTCGGGCCGATCAGGTCGACCGAACGGATATGCAGCATGCCCAGGTAATCGAGCACACGGGCGCGAAGCGCCGGATCGACAATGGTGTGGAACACGGCAATATCGCGATGATCGGCATCGACGCGCGGACCCACAAACGACTTGACCTGCTCCACCGAGTTCACCTTGGGCAGGCGCAAGAGACGAAAAGCCCCTTCATCAAATTGCCCGGACGCCGCAAGCACCACCTCACAAGCGGTATCACCGAGCGAGTCGGAGATAACGATAACGGTGGGACGAGCGGTGACCGGGCAATCCATGCGGGGCTCCTTTTGCGCTTACACGCAGGCTGGCTTACTTTTTACGAGCAAGCTCACCGATGTTGGCGATGCCGGAGAAAACGGCCTCGAAGCGGTTGAGCAGCTTAAGGCGATTATCGCGGAGCTGCTCGTCCTTGTCCATGACCATGACCTCGTCGAAGAAACGGTCGATGGGCGCGCGCAGGGCGGCGAGGGCAGCAAATGCGGCCGGATAATCCTCGGCAGCAAGGGCGGCGTCGACAGCGGTCTGAGCAGCCTCGGAGGCATCGGCAAGCGCGAGCTCGACCTCGCCCATCAGGGCGCGGTCGTACTCCGCGCCCAGCTCGGGCTTGGAGATATGCGCGGCACGGGCATAGGCGGTCGCCAGGTTGTCAAAGGTCTCGGCGTCGTTCTTGCGAGCCTCGTCGAGGGCGGCGCAGCGGGCGAAGAAGACGGACGGGGCGATGATGTGCACCGCGGAGACGGCAGCAACGGTATCGGCCGGGATCTTCTCGTCGCGGGCCATGCTCACCAGGCGGCCATGGAAGAAGTCGCGAACCTGCTGGGCGACTTCGGCGGCGTCAAACTCAATGCCCTGCTCACTATA
>CABTZA010000023.1 GCA_902489225.1 uncultured Collinsella sp. | reverse complement strand
CCGCCCCCGTCGAGACCGAAGAGAGCGCTCGCCCCAACCGCCGTCAGCACAAGCGCAACGACGAGCGTAATGACCGCAACGAGCGCAAGGACGAGCGTAACAACGATCGCCGCAACCGTCAGCGCGACCGCAAGCAGCGCAATAAGGAGCGCAATGCCGCTCCGACTGAGCCCACGCTTTCGCGCGAGGAGCTCGCGGCCATGAAGGTCGCCGAACTGCGCGAGAAGGCCAAGGAGTTCGAGATTGAGACGACCGGCAAGAAGAAAGCCGAGCTCGTCGAGGAGATCTACGTCACCGCCGCGAAGGCCGAGGGCTTCCGCGACATCAAGGGCATCCTGCAGATTCGTCCGGACAGCTCCGGTATCATCCATGCCCATGGCTACATGAAGTCCAACGACGACGCCTTCGTGCCCGCCTACCTCATCCGCTCCGCGCGTCTGCGCACGGGCGACGTCATCGAGGGCTCGCTTCGTCCTTCGCGCGGCGGCGACAAGCGCGCCGGCCTCGCCAAAATCACGACCGTCAACGGTCTAGACCCCGAGCAGATTCGCAACCGCCCCAAGTTCGGTGACCTCACCCCGGTCTATCCCAACGAGCCGCTGCGCATGGAGCATGGCAAGGACTCCATTACCGGTCGCGCCATCGACATCGTGTCGCCGATCGGCAAGGGTCAGCGTGGCTTGATCGTGTCCCCGCCCAAGGCCGGCAAGACCACAATCCTCAAGAAGATCTGCCAGTCTATCTCGATTAACAACCCCGAGGTGCACCTCATCTGCCTGCTCGTCGACGAGCGCCCCGAAGAGGTTACCGATATGCAGCGTTCCATCAAGGGCGAGGTTGTGGCGTCGACCTTCGATATGCCCGCCGACAACCACACTCGTGTGGCAGAGCTCGTCATCGAGCGCGCCAAGCGCATCGTGGAGCTGGGCGGCGATGTCGTGGTGGTGCTCGACTCCATCACGCGTCTTGCCCGCGCCTACAACTTGGCGGCGCCCGCCTCAGGCCGCATCCTTTCGGGCGGCGTCGATTCGGCGGCACTGTATCCGCCCAAGCGCTTCCTGGGCGCAGCCCGCAATATCGAGAACGGTGGCTCGCTCACCATCCTGGCCTCTGCCCTCATCGACACCGGCTCCAAGATGGACGAGGTCATCTTTGAGGAGTTCAAGGGCACCGGCAACATGGAGCTCAAGCTCGACCGCGACCTGGCCGACCGCCGCATCTTCCCGGCTATCGACCCCGTTGCCTCCGGTACGCGTAACGAGGACCTGTTGGTTGACGAGCAGATGCGTCCGTTTGTCTTTGGCCTGCGTCGCATTCTTGCCGGCATGAACAACACCGAGCGCGCAGCTGCGTCGTTTATCAAGGGTCTTAAGGGCACCAACACCAACCAGGAGTTCCTGGTGCGTTCGGCCAAAAAGCACAGCGACTACGAGCAGACGTTCTAGGTTGTCATCCACACGCAGCGATAGTCATCAATGCAATAAAGGGTCGGGGCTTTGAGCCTCGGCCCTTTTCTATATCGCCGCTCCGCGCTTTTTTGACCATAAGACTGGCAAGCAGCAGGTTTCCCGTTTCAATCCGACATCGTCGCTTGCAATCGACAGGGCGGTTTCGCATAATAGCTTTAAAGCTTCGCGACGGAAAACGCAGATGAAACGAACCATATACCGTTGCTTTGGGGCATAGCCCCGCTTCATCTTCTCTCGCGCAGCCAACTGAATGATGCGATTTGGGTGCTGGAAGATGGGGAGAGCTCATGGCTTCTTCTGATGCAACACAACGAGCAGTCCTTGCCGGACTTTCGTGCGGGATCGGCCTTGCCGCTCCCGTGGTTATGTATGCCGCGACGCTGCCGTTTTCGTCTGTGAACGAGACGGTCGTGGCGGGTGCGGTTCCCTTCGCCGTGGGCGCGGTGGCGGGCGTGGGTATCTATGCCGCCTCGCTGGGTATCTCCGAGTATCGTGCGCAGCGTGAAGAGCGTCTGTTCCAGCCCGATGTCATGGGCGGTGCCGCCAATCTCAATCAGCATCAAAGCGAGTTCAAGACCGCCTCGATTCCAGCTCAGCAGCAGGATGCGACTCCTTACGCTGCGGCTTCTGCTTCTCAGGCTCAGGCGGAGCAGTCTACCTCGGCATTCCTTTCCGGCCTGACTGGTGCGTTCCAGCGCCGTCATGCCGATGATGGTGTCCCTACCATCGCTCGAGCCGCAGACGCTATGGACGAGGACGAGGCTTGGTCCATGATCGACAGTATGCTCGACGACGATTCGCCGGTGAGCTGCGACCCTGCACACTCGCGCGACGTCTATCAAGTCGCCATCGACGAGCTCACCAACGGCGGGCAGACCGGCTCCTTCAATCGCGACGACATCGCCGCCGCGGCACGCGCCGTGTCTGGCTCCCAGGCCGCCCCTGCGGGCAGCACGGCGGCTTTCGTGGCACTCGTCGCCAACGCGGCAGCCAATAACGCCTACAGCGCTACCTCGGCGGACGCGAACGCTTCTGCCGACAATTCGTACGTTGATGAAGCCATGACTGCGGACGAGGAGGCCGTTGCCGCCCGCCGTGCCGCCGAAAGCTCGCTGTGGGGCGCTCCTGCCCAGCAGCAGGCGGCTGAGGCTGCGCCGTACAATGCAAACCTCGCCAGCATGCCTATCATCTCCGGTGCCGCGGACATCGATCTCGATGACCTCGATGAGCCTGCAGCCATCACCGCATCGATTGATGCCCAAGATCGCATCGACACCGGCGACCTTCCGGATGCCTCACTCGAGGTTGATGTCCCCATGGCTGATTACTCGGGCCACGAGGACATGTGGGCCGCCGCCACCGCGATTCTGGATGAGATTGACGAGCCTGCTCCTGTTGCAGCCCCCGCTCCCGTCGCTGCCCCTCAGCCTGCTGCCCCCGCCTATGTCGGCCGTCACAGCGCTGTGTTCCCCGAGGATACTGCCCGTATCTCGCGCGAGAGCATCGAGCGGGCCGAGGCTATTGCCGCCGGCATTATGGAAAACCGTCGTCACGAGCGCGTCAATCAGATCCTCGAGGAGGAGATCGAGCGCCTGCAGTCCTCTACCGCCAAGCGTACGGGCCGTGCCTACCTGAGCGTTATCGAGGGCGGTACCGCCAGCTTCGCGCCGCTCCGCGCGGAGGCATAACTTCTGCATGGTTAAGATCAATCGAAAATGGGCGGTCGTGACCTGCCTGATGGCGCTCTTGATCTGGGGCAATTCGCTGGTTCCCGGCTCGGGGTCGGGCTCGCTGAGCCTAACGGTCATGGAAGCTATCCGCGGTTTCCTGCACGGCGTGGGACTTCCATATGAATGGGTGACCAACTTTGTTGTTCGCAAGTGCGCGCATTTTACCGAGTATATGGTGCTCGGCATCTTGGCAACGCACGCCTTTGATTTTGAGGGCCGGCGCACCTTTGACGTGCTGCTGCCCACGGCGGTGTTCCTGCTGCTGATTCCTTCGATCGACGAGACGATTCAGCTCTTTGTGCCGGGACGCGCCGGCATGATCACCGATGTGATGATCGACTGCTGTGGAGCGGCAACGGGCGTTGTGCTCCGATATCTACTACGATCGCTCATATGTGCCAAAAAGGCCGCCTAGGACGTATGCTTGGTGCTAGGCGGCCTTTTTTATTAGAGGGCTTATATAGGGCGTGGTGGCGTCGTTCCGTAGGTTGGATTTGCCGGGCGCGCCACGCCCTGTGGGTGCGTCTGTTACTGAAGCGCCTGCGCGCCCAGGGCCAGGCAGCCCATGATGCCCTGCTTGCCCTCGAGGCTGTTGTTGACGATATGGCTATCGATGTCGGCCATCTCGGGCGTGACGATGTAGCCGTTGAGCATCTCGGCGCACTTCTTGCGCGCGAGCGGCACGATGGGGGTGTGGTCGGCCACGCCGCCACCTATGACGATCTTCTGCGGTGCGTAGCACAGGATGTAGGTCATGAGCGCCTGCGCCAGATAGCCGGCGAGCAGGTCCATGGCCTCCGGGTCATCGGCCATCTCTCCGGCGCTCTTTCCACCCCAGCGCTTTTTAACGCCGGGACCGGCGATGAGGCCCTCGAGGCAGTTGTCGTGGAAGGGGCAGCCACTGTGCTCTCCGATGGTGTCGCGCGGGTCGCGAGCGACCAGGATGTGGCCGGCCTCGGGATGCATCATGCCGTGCACGAGCTTACCGCCCGAGAGCACGCCGGCGCCCACGCCGGTACCGATGGTCAGATACACCACGTCAGTGAGGCCCTGGGCGCAACCAAAGGTGACCTCGCCCAGGCAGGCGACGTTGACGTCGGTGTCGTAGCCGCAGGGAATATTGAGTTCGTTTTGGATGGTGCCCAGCAGGTCAAAGTAACGCCATCCCGTTTTGGGCGTCTCCAGGATCTTGCCGTATTGGGGCGAGGCGGGGTTGACTGCGGTGGGGCCAAAGGCGCCGATGCCCAGCGCGGCGATGCCCTTGTCGGCAAACCATGCGTTGACGGCCTCAACGGTCTCCTGCGGGGTCGTGGTCGCAATCTGCTCGCGTTCCAGGACCGTGCCGTCTGCATAGCCCGTGGCGCAGACCATCTTGGTGCCGCCGGCCTCGAGCGCTCCGATAAGCTGCTGCTCTGCCATAGTATTCCTCTCTCCAGGATGAGTTGCTCTGTGACCAAAGTATAGCGCTCTAAACAAATTGAGAAAGCGCTATAAAAAGAAGCCCCGCAACGCGGCGGGCGATGCGGGGCTTCTTTGGTTACTTTAGTTGCCGGGCCGTCCTTACCCGCGCGGGTTGATTTTATCACGTAGTGACTTGAGGTTCTCCAGCGCAGCGTTGAGCGTCTCGTCTCGCTTGGCAAAGTGGAAACGGATCAGATGGTTGACGGGCTCGCGGAAGAAGCTCGAGCCCGGAACGGCGCCCACGCCCACCTTGGAGGCCAAATCCTCGCAGAAGTCGAGGTCGCTGTCATAGCCAAACTCAGAGATGTCCATCATGACGTAGTAGGCGCCCTGCGGCACGTTGTGCGTGAGGCCGATGCTGTCGAGTCCCTGACAGAATAGGTCGCGCTTGGCGGTGTAGAGGTCGAGGACCTCCTGGTAATAGCTGTCGTCGAAGTTGAGGGCGGTGACGACGGCCTCTTGCAGGGGAGCGGCGGCGCCCACGGTCAGGAAGTCGTGGACCTTCTTGATACGCTCAGTAATCTCGGCAGGGGCGATGGTATAGCCCAGTCGCCAGCCGGTGATGGAGTAGGTCTTGGAAAGCGAGCTGCAGCTGATGGTGCGCTCGAACATGCCGGGCAGCGTGGCCATATAGACATGCTCGTGGGGCGCGTAGACGATGTGCTCGTAGACCTCGTCGGTGATGCAGTAGGCGTCGTACTTTTTGCACAGATCGGCGATAAAGGTGAGCTCCTCGCGCGTAAAGACCTTGCCGCAGGGGTTGGACGGGTTGCACAGGACAATGGCCTTGGGGTCGTTGTCGCGGAAGGCCGCTTCGAGGACCTCGCGATCGAAGTCGAAGGTGGGCGGGTTGAGCGGCACGTAGATGGGCTCCGCACCCGAAAGGATTGTGTCGGCGCCGTAGTTCTCGTAGAACGGCGAGAAAATGACCACTTTGTCGCCGGGGTTCGTGACCGTCATCATGGCGGCCATCATGGCCTCGGTGGAGCCGCATGTGACTACGATATTCTCGTTGGGGTTCACCGGCATGCCCATAAAATGCTCCTGCTTGGCGGCAAGCGCCTCGCGCATGGCCTGGGAGCTCCAGGTGATGGAGTACTGGTGGTAGAGCGGCTTGGGGTCGGTGGCGATGGTGCTGAGGCTATTGAGCAGCTGCGCTGGGGATCAAAGTCGGGGAAGCCCTGCGACAGGTTAACGGCGCCGTACTTATTGGAGATGCGCGTCATGCGGCGGATGACGGAATCAGTAAACGTTGCCGTGCGGTTGGAGAGTTCTTTCATGCCGGTCCTTTCGAGCATTTGCAGTGGGGCAAGTTTACTCCTATGAAACCGGTGGGAAATGCTCGAAATGGTCTCGAAAAACTCTTTTCAAAATTCTTGAAAATTGGGGCTTGCATCGCGTGGCGTTCCTTGCAATAATAGTCGAGCGCGAAGCGCACAGGACACGGTGGGTGTAGCTCAGTTGGCTAGAGCGACGGGTTGTGGTCCCGTAGGTCGAGGGTTCGAGTCCCTTTACCCACCCCAGTTCTTGCTTCGTGTTGATATCGGGTCGTTAGCTCAGTTGGTAGAGCAGGGGACTCTTAATCCCAAGGTCCAGGGTTCGACCCCCTGACGGCCCACCACACGATATCTTCTCTAAAGTCCGCCACGACGGACTTTAGCTTTGGGTCGTTAGCTCAGTTGGTAGAGCAGGGGACTCTTAATCCCAAGGTCCAGGGTTCGACCCCCTGACGGCCCACCAAAGCATGCTAAAGCGACTGGCTTAGGCTGGTCGCTTTTTTGTTGACCTCGCACGGGGTCGAACCCGTCGGGGCGCGGAGCTGAGGAAATGCGTAAGCATTTGCCAGCGCAGCGCGCAAGGCGCCTTGGCGCCGCAGCGGTCGCCTGCGCAGCAGGCTGACCCCCTGACGGCCCACCCAAAGATTGTTAAAGCGACTGGCTCAGGCTGGTCGTTTTTTGTTGACCACGCATGGGGTCGAACCCGAAAGGGCGCGGAGCTGTGTAATCTGCACCGTGATTCCCTTAGGGAAACACGGCTAAAGCCCCGTAGGCGTGTTCTCCTTAGGGGAATCATGCTTACGGGGCTCGATGCATGTTGAGAAGTTGTGATCAAACTCAAAGTGAGAATCGATTTAGTCTGCTCGATAGTGCGAACCTAAGCTTTCAGTTCGCTTGCGCATGGCTTTGACCATTTCCTGTGCTAGTCGAATCTGCGATTGCAGGCGGGCGAGGGCAGCGATTTCGCTGTCCTGGGCTTTCTGTGTGCTCAAGGTCGTTGCCTCCGTCTTCAAGCCCTCAAGCTCGTGTAGTGCCTCGGATAGGCCTGTTTCGGTCCTGTTGATCATGCAAAAGGTGCTCATCGTGTGCCTAAGGCTGTGTGTCAGGCGTTCGGCATCTGTTGTGGCAATGCCGTACTGGGGGAGGGTGATATCCGCCTTCAGGGCCGCCTCAGGCTCTTTCTGCGCTGTGAGGGCTGCCGATGCGCCCGCGATACGTCCGAATACGATGCCGTTGGCGCTTGACAAGCCACCAATGCGGTCGGCGCCGTGCATGCCGCCTGTCGCCTCGCCGCAAGCGTAGAGGCCCTCAACGCCCGTGTGCGCGGTCTTATCGATCTTGATGCCGCCGTTAGCGGCGTGGGCATACATCGCAACGCGCATCTCGTCAGTCGGGGCGATGCCGTGCTCGTCTTGCAGCCAGGTGGCAAAGGTCTGCACAAACTCTGGGACATCCTCGCGGGGGAAGTCGTAGTGGAGTGCCAGGCCTTCGACACCTGCCTGATCGATGACGAGATCGATAGCGCGGGAGGCCAAGCGTGACGTGAAGGGACCATATCCAGAGCGCTGCTCGAGCAGGTCGTTCAGCTTGTCGTCGGCAATATCTACCGGCTGGTCTACATGCACGTAGCGCCAGGTTTTCTCGTTGAAGACCAAGTTACGCCTGGGCTCGATGAAGCCGGGCATCATCTGCATGAACTCTATATTAGTAAGTGTTGCGCCGTGCGCCAGTGCGATGGCCTGCGAGGAGCTGAGCACATCAGCCGACGTAAGGCTGCGCTCGAACAGGCCGCCTGTGCCACCGGCTGCGATGATCGTGGCCTTGGCAGCAAAGGGCACGATTCGATTTTCGGTAAGGTCGTAGAGTACGGTTCCGGTTATTCTGCCGTTCGTGTCCTCAACAAGGTCGATAAGCTCATGGCGGGGGAGCAGGCGAATGCCGAGCGACTCGATCCAGGTCGTCAGAGCGTCCTCAAGGGGCTTGCGGGTGAGGCCGCGCCACATGCGCGTCTTGTGGTCAAAGCAGGGGATAAATTGCTTTTGTTGAGCACTCTTGGCGCTTTGCGGACGCTGGAGCTCAACGCCCAGGTCTTGCTCGAGCCAGTCAATCGCTTGGGGAATGCCGTGGACGAACGTTTGGACGAGTTCGGGGTCGGCGACACCGCCGCCGACGGTCTGGATGGTGTCGATGAGGTCCTGCTCGTCGTCTTCGTCGACGGGACCGATGAGGCCGAGGCCCCAGGTACCCGGGAAGAAGCTCGATCCACTCATGGTCTTGCCGGCGCTTGCCACAGTGACGGTTGCACCCGTGCGTGCCGCTTCGATGGCGGCACAAAGGCCCGCAATGCCAGATCCAATTACCAGTACATCAGTCGATTCCATCGGATTCCTTTCTCGTCCGGCGCATTGTCGCACGGGTGATCGGCAATGGGGCCGCAAAGACCCGTCAAATCGGTAAAGGGCAAATATGGCAGGTGGGCGTCATGGACGCTCTGACGCTCCATCTCTTCACATCTCGTATTTCGCCCCAGCTGATATATCGGCATTAGATACCCTGCGCCAGCGCAAACAAAAAGAGCCGCTACCTCGAAAGGTAGCGGCTCCAAAGCTCAACTATCTGAGCATCGCGCGGGCGCGATTAGGCCTTGAGGGCCTCCTCGACGGCGACAGCGCAGGCGACGGTGGCACCGACCATGGGGTTGTTGCCCATGCCGATGAGACCCATCATGTCGACGTGCGCAGGCACGGAGGAAGAACCGGCGAACTGGGCGTCGGAGTGCATACGGCCCATGGTGTCGGTCATGCCGTAAGAGGCAGGGCCGGCGCCCATGTTGTCCGGGTGCAGGGTACGGCCAGTGCCGCCACCAGAAGCGACGGAGAAGTACTTCTTGCCAGCCTCGAGGCGCTCCTTCTTGTAGGTGCCAGCGACGGGGTGCTGGAAGCGCGTGGGGTTGGTGGAGTTACCGGTGATCGAGATGTCGACGTTCTCGTGCCACATGATGGCAACGCCCTCGCGGACGTCGTCGGCGCCGTAGCAGTTAACGGCGGCGCGGGGACCATCGGAGTAGGGGATGGTCTCGACGACCTTGAGCTCGCCCGTGAAGTAGTCGAACTGGGTCTTCACGTAGGTGAAGCCGTTGATGCGGGCGATGATCTGAGCAGCGTCCTTGCCCAGACCGTTGAGGATGACGCGCAGCGGCTTCTTGCGAGCCTTGTTGGCGTTCAGAGCCAGGCCGATAGCACCCTCAGCGGCAGCGAAGGACTCGTGACCGGCCAGGAAGGCGAAGCACTCGGTGTCGTCGGAGAGCAGCATAGCGCCCAGGTTGCCGTGGCCCAGACCGACCTTGCGGTCCTCGGCGACGGAGCCGGGAACGGTGAAGGCCTGGATGCCCTCGCCGATGATGGCGGCAGCCTCAGAAGCGGACTTGGCGCCACGCTTGACAGCGAGAGCGCAACCGAGGGTGTAGGCCCACTCGGCATTCTGGAAGGCGATGGACTGGGTGTTGTTGACGATCTCACGCGGGTTGAAGCCCTTGTCGGTGCAGATCTGCAGAGCTTCCTCGAGGGAGGCGATGCCGTTGTCGGCGAGGCACTTGTTGATCTTGTCAGCGCGGCGCTCGTAACCTTCGAACGTAACAGTCATAGTTATTTCCCTCCCTTTCTACTCGTGAACCGGGAACACGCTGGCGACGGAGTGAGTCTCCTCGTCGGTGCGCGGGTCGATGTACTTGGCAGCGTTCTCCCACTGACCATAGTGGCCCATAGCGCCAGCGATGGCCTCCTCGGGGGTCTTGCCGGCCTTAACGGCGTCGGTGAACTTGCCGAGGTTCAGGAACTCGAATGCGATGATCTCGTTCTTGTCGTTGAGAGCCATGCGGGTGACGTAGCCCTGAGCGAGCTCGAGGTAACGAGCGCCCTTGGCCTTGGTGCCGAACATGGTGCCGACCTGAGAGCGAAGGCCCTTGCCGAGGTCGTCGAGGGAGGCGCCCACGGGCAGGCCGCCCTCGGAGAACGCGGTCTGGCTGCGGCCGTAAACGATCTGCAGGAAGATCTCGCGCATAGCAACGTTGATGGCGTCGCAGACGAGGTCGGTGTTGAGGGCCTCGAGGATGGTCTTACCGGGAAGAATCTCGGAAGCCATGGCGGCAGAGTGGGTCATGCCCGAGCAGCCGATGGTCTCAACGAGGGCCTCCTCGATGATGCCGTCCTTGACGTTCAGCGTGAGCTTGCAGGCGCCCTGCTGAGGTGCGCACCAACCCACACCGTGCGTAAGACCGGAGATGTCGGAAATCTCCTTAGCCTGGACCCACTTGCCCTCCTCGGGGATGGGTGCGGGGCCGTGGTATGCACCCTTGGCAACGGGGCACATGTTCTCCACTTCCTGTGAGTACTGCATGCCTCTCCTCTCTATCGTGTTGGCGTCCCGTCTGGGGGTCGTGGCTGGCGATTGCCGGGCGACCCTTCGAAAGGGACATGACATGCAGCCCCTATAATACCGCGAAATGCACGGAATATTCGGCGAACGGCTCAGTTTTCGTAGCGAGAAGTCCTGAAGTTTTAATTGAAACGGTTTAACTCTATGTTCTGTGGTCATGAACTTCCGTAGAGGGGGTCCGTCTTGGGCAAGCTTTTGGTCCGCTCTTGCAAGCGTTGCAGTGGTTGACCTGTTGCAACGGTGCCGTTCGCCGCCTGTTTGCTGCCTTTGGCCGCGCGAGTGTATTGTTTTGCGTGAATGTTTTGATGGCACGCTTCAATCGTGCTGTATTGGATGGTAAGCAGATCCCGGCGAAGGGAGCGCCATGCAGCGCGTTTGGAGAACGGTTACCGGCTTTTACCATGTCTGTGCCCGCGGTACGGGCAAGCAGCTCATCTTTGAGGGCGATGAAGACCGATGGGAGTTTTTGGAGCTGATGCGCGAGTGCTGCCGCGAGGAGGGCGTGACGGTTATCGCCTGGTGTCTTATGGGCACTCACGTGCATTTGGTGCTTGCAGATTACGAGGACAGGATGAGCGCGGCGATGCACCGGTTGCTTTTGACGTACGCGCGGCGGTTCAATAAACGCACGGGGCGCACAGGCCATCTGTTCCAGAACCGTTTTGACCGGCGCTCGCTCGATACCGACTGGCAGGTGATGGAGGCTATTCGCTCCGTACACGCCGATCCGCAGGAGGCTGGCATCAGCTTAATCGAGCGTTATCCCTGGAGCAGCTTTGCCGAGCATTTGCGCGCTTACGACGGTGACGCGGCTGATGTCGCGAGGGGATTTTCTGATCCTTCTTGCGTGCTTGAGCTTTTTGGTTCTGCCGAGGGCTTTATTGCCCATTCGCTTTCGACGCCCGACGGCTGCGATCCAGCGCTGTGCGATATGAAAGAGACGGAATGGGAACGCCACGCCTTTGCCGACAAGATGGCGAAGAGTCTCGGGGTTCCGCTCAACGGGGTTAAAACTGCACCGCCGGCGCAGCGCGATACTGTTATTGTTGGATTGAACAATGCCGGCTTTACGGTGCGCCAGATTGAGCGGTATACCGGGATTGGCAAAAGTACCGTCTCTCGTATCGTGCGCGCCCGCGCGCGAACGGCGATGCGGGCTGGCGGAAACGTGATGTAAGGTCGCCTGTTCACCGCAGCTGGGGTCGTCCATACGCCGCAACCAGCGTTCAAAAGCTTGGTACGGTCACTGCACTTCTTAATATGCATAGAACAATCGTCATCTTGCATAAAATAACAGCTCAGTCCGGGTTTGCCCGTGCCTACCCCCGTCTGCGCCGTGCAAAAAACGGAGTTTTCAGCATCGTGTTGCTGTCGGCACCGCCGCAATCTTGCAACATACGGGTCCCGAAGCTATTGATTCCTGCCGTTGCGCCCCCGAAGCACGTGCCTGCGTCCCGTCAGACCGCGATGCTTGTTCTAAAACACAATATATATGCGCCTAAAGACATTGATTAACGCTTTCGATGCGTATACACACAGCTTGGCGTGCTGAATACTCGCAAAAATGCACGCCGCTTCCTATGGGACCCGTCTGCGGCAGGCGCGAAGCGAGTCGGAGCTTCGCAGAACGGGGCTTGGCGCATTGCTTGGCGGGCCCGGGGCCCTGCCGCAGGCCTTTGGTGCTGTGGAAAACGCCCGTGCTCGCGTCTGGCTGTGTGGCAAATGTCAGACGGGGCGCCGGACGCGCGGACTTTGTGCGTTCGCGCTCATTAGGTAAAAACAGAGCCGCCCGTATCGGGCGGCTCGGCAATCAAAAAACTTGGATTCGGGGCATAAACTACTGGTTTGCTTGCCCCTCGAGCATGCCGTCGAGGGTGCGCCAAGCGAGCTCGGCGCATTTGACGCGGGCGGGCATGTGCGAGATGTCCTGGAGCTGGGCGGCTTCGTCCAGGTCTTCCAGGTCGTCCTCGGAGAGCTTCTCGCCGCGGATCATGGCGAGGAAGAGTTCCGCCAAGCGACGCGCCTCCTCGACCGTCTCGCCCGTGATGAGGTCGGCCATGATGTCGGCGCTTGCCTGGCTGATGGCGCAGCCGTGGCCGGTAAAGGAGGCTTCCTCGATCACGTTGTTCTCGACTCGTAGCTGCAAGGTGAGCTCGTCACCGCAGCTGGGGTTGATACCGTCGTGCTCGTGCGTGGGAGCATCCATCTCGTACTTATAGTCGGGGTGCGAGTTGTGCTCCATAAACGTGGTGGAGGTGTACAGATTACCCATTGAACGTGCTCCAAACGTGATGCAGGCCGGCGATGAACTTGTCGATGTCGGCCTTGTCGTTGTAGAAGGCCACGCTGGCGCGGCAGCAGGCAAGGTTCTCGACGCCCAGCCAGGTGAGCAGCGGCTGCGCGCAGTGGTGGCCGGCGCGGATGCAGACGCCGTCCATGTCCATGATGCTCGCGACGTCGTGCGGGTGAATTCCCTTGACGTTAAAGCTCACAACGCCGTGGTGGTTGTCCCAGTAGATGGAACCGATGATTTGGACAAAGTCGAGCTGCATGAGTTCGCCCATCAGATAGTGGACGAGTGCCTGCTCGCGGGCCTGGATGTTCTCGTAACCCACCGTGTTGACCAGGTAATCAAGGGCGGCGCCCGTGGCGAAGATGCCGGCGGCGTCCTGCGTGCCGGCCTCGAACTTCTCGGGGACGGGCGCCCAGACGGCGTCCTGCTCGGTGACCGAATCGATCATCTCGCCGCCGGTGAGCATGGGCGGCATGGCGTTCAGCAGGTCCATCTTGCCCCACAGCACGCCGATGCCCATGGGGCCCATGGCCTTGTGTGCGCTAAAGGCAAAGAAGTCGGCTCCCAGGTCGGCCACATCGACCGGCATGTGCGGCAGCGACTGCGCGCCGTCGACGACCAGATAGCCGCCGTACTTGTGGACGAGCTTGCCGAGGTTCTTGACCGGGTTCTCGACGCCCAGCACGTTAGAAATCTGACCCACGGCCAGAATCTTGGTCTTGGGACCCACCTTGGCAAGAACCTCCTCGGTGGTGAGCTGGCCGGTCTTGGTAGGGTAGAGGTAGACGAGCTTGGCGCCGGTCTCGCGGCAGACCTGCTGCCACGGAATCAGGTTGGAGTGGTGCTCCATGATGGTAATGACGACCTCGTCACCGGGCTCGAGCACCGTTGGCGCAAAGCTCTTGGCGACCAGGTTGAGCGACTCGCTCGTGTTGCGGGTGAAGACGACCTCGTTGGCCCGGGGGGCGCCGATGAGGTTGGCAATCTGCTGGCGCACCTTCGCGATGGCCTCGGTGGCCTCGACGGACAGCGAGTACAGGCCGCGCAGGGGGTTGGCGTTCATGCGCTGGTAGAAGTCGCGCTCGGCGTCGAGCACGCAGGCAGGGCGCTGCGCGGTGGCGGCGCTATCGAGGAAGGCGATCTCGGGGTGCTGCTGGAACAGCGGGAACTGCGCCTTGTAGGGATTGGTCTCGATGTCTACGGTGGGCCAGCCGCGTGAGGCCTCGTCGCTGGCGTCGAGCTCCATAGGCTCCGGTGCGGTACAGGTGTCGCATTTAACGTGCTCGGTGTCGATCATGCGAGCTCCTCCTCGAAATTGTCGATCAGGTTGTTGCCCAAGCGGACGACGGCGGCGCGGGTGCGCTCGTCGGTCGCGGAAAGCGCAGCGTCCTCCAGCTTGGCACGGATGAACAGGTCCTCGGCGGCGTTTTGGTCAAGGCCGCGGCAGGCGAGATAGAACAGCTGCTCGTCGCGGACGTGGCCGATGGTGGCGCCGTGGTTGCCGGCGACGTCGTCCTCGTCGCAGAGGATGACGGGGACGGTCTTGTTGTCGACGCCCTTGTTGGCCAAGAGCACCGTCTCGCGTTCGGTGCCGACGGCACCCTTGCAGCCGTGCACGAGGTCGATGGTGCCACGGTAGACCTTCTTGGACGTGCCGGTCAGCACGCCGTTGGCGTCGATCTCGCACTCGGTCTTGCGACCGCGGTGGCGCAGCTCGTAGTTAAAGTCGCGCACCTGCTCTCGGGCGCCCAGGTAGTCAGTATCGATGGTGACCTTGGCGGTATCGCCCAGCAGGTCGCCGGCAAGGCCGGTGGCGCTGGCGCCAGCGCCCAGGACGGTGTGCTGCACGTTGACGCGCGCGCCCTCGTCCAGGAACAGGCCGGTGTCGTCGAGTGCGATCCAGCTATCGTCGAGCGTCTGCGTGCAGGCCACGTTGACGGTGGCGTACTCGTGGGCGCACACGCGCAGCACGGATCCCACGACGCCCTCGCCGGCAACGGGGGAGTCCAGGGCAATAAGCAGATCGAGCGTCGACTGGGGACGGGCGACGACGTCGATGGCGGCGATGGCCGCGGCTGCATCGACACCGCTCACGCGCACGGTAACCGTGGCGTGCTTGTATGCGGGCACATCGATGACGATGCGCTTGGTAGCGTGCTCGGCCAAGTAGGCGTAGGCAGCCTCACCCATGCCGGTTTCGAAGGCCTCAGCAGGGGAGAGCTCTTCCTCGAGCTTAATGGCGCCGGCCTGGTAGACGGAGGTTGCGGGCACGTCGAGCTCGGTCTCGGGCGTGATGCGGGCGCGGCCGGCGGCATCACCGGGGGCGGAGGCACGGCGCTCGGGGAAGCGCTCGGCCATGGCGTCCATGGCGGCGTCGAACGCGTCTGCCACGCCGGTAAACTGCTCGTCCAAGCCCTCGACCTCAATGGTCTCGGTGGGAGCGGCGGCAAGCTCGTCAGAGAGCTCGAGCTTGGTCTGATTCATCTTCAGCCAGCCCCAAGTGGCAGCCGGCATCGCGTTGACCTGCTCGAGCGTGGTAGCAGCGGTGTTGGTTTCCTGTTTCATTATCCGATCGCTCCTTCCATCTCGAGCTTAATCAGGTTGTTCATCTCGACGGCGTACTCCAGCGGCAGCTCCTTGGAGACCGGGTTGGCAAAGCCGTTGACGATCATGGTACGGGCCTCTTCCTCCGAGATACCGCGGCTCATCAGGTAGAACACCTTGTCGTCGCCGATGCGGCCGATGGTGGCCTCGTGGCCGATGTCGACGTTCTTGGCGCGGATGTCCATGGCCGGAATAGTGTCGGAGCGGCTTTGGTCGTCGAGCATTAGCGACTGGCAGCTCACGGTTGCCTTGGAGCCCTCGGCCTTGGGTGTCGCCACGATAGAGCTGCGGAAGGCCTGGATGCCGCCGCTCTTGGAGATGCCCTTGGTTTCGACGGT
>CABTZA010000022.1 GCA_902489225.1 uncultured Collinsella sp. | reverse complement strand
GTAAAGCCGTTTGTCTCCACCCGCGTAGCGGGTGGTTTAAAGCTGGCCGCTGCGCGGCCAGCGGACTAAAGTCTTGAATCAAAAGGGCCCCGGCCGAGAATTCGACCGGGGCCCTTGGACAGAGCTATGTTCGGCTTTCGCCGTGTGCCTGCGAGTTACTCCTCGACGAGCTCAAACTGATCGGGACCGACGCCGCACACCGGGCACACGTAGTCCTCGGGCAGCTCGGGCGTGTCGACCTCAACCTCGTAACCGCAAACGGTGCACACAAACTTATACGTCTTCTTCTCCTCAGCCATGATGTTCTCCTCTCGAACGTGACTGCTGGTGTACTTACTTATTAGTATATATTCTCAATAACATAATGCAAGTATTTTTAGAACATTTCTAGCCTTGATACGACGAGGCTTTGGGCGGCGTCTTGCCCTTTAGCACCTTGTGATAGTAGTCGTACGTCAGCGGCGTCTCGTCGCTCAGGCGCTCGGCATCCTCGACCTCGCCAATAAACAGCAGATGCGTGCCCACATCCACAGTGTCGATCAAACGGCAGCTAAACAGGGCCGCCGCGTGCTCGGGCACATAGGGCATGCCCAGAGCCGTCTCGCGGGTCTCGTATTTGGCAAACTTGTCATAATCGCTGCTGGTGCGGAACCCAAAGTTACCGATGTAGAGCATGTCGGCGGTCTGATCGATCACGGTCAGCGCGAACGCTTTGGCCGATGCGATGACGCCCGAGGTGACATTGTCCTTGTTCACGGCAACCGAAATACGCGGCGGCATGGACGTCACCTGCACCGCAGTGTTGATGACGCAGCCGGCGCGCAGCCCGTCTGCCGCGGCGCTCACCACGTACAGGCCACTCGGCATGGTAAAGAACGCAGTTTTGTCCATAACGATCACTCCCCTAGCTCGGGTTGGAACCTCATGAATGTATGTACCCACAAAAAAGGCGGCACCCATAACGGACGCCGCCTTTGAGACATATGTGTCAGAACAGTAAGAAAGATAAGACGCCCGCAGTTGCGGTGAAATAGGGACTGAATAGCCCCTCAAACAGGCAAAACAGTCCGTATCTCACCGCAACTTATATAGAGCGCCTACCGGTTGCGTTCCTTGAGGGCGCGGTCGATCTCGCGTTGGACATCACGCTTGGCCATGTCCTCGCGCTTGTCGTAGAGCTTCTTGCCGCGACCCAGACCCAGCAGCAGCTTTACGCGGCCGTCGGTATTAAAGTAGAGTTCCAACGGAACCAGCGCATAACCACGGTTGCGAAGTTTGCCGTCAAGAAAGTCGATCTCCTTGCGGTGCAGCAGCAGACGGCGCCGACGGTCGGGATCGCGATTCCACACGCCACCATGGCTATAAGGGTGGATATGCAGGCCGACGAGCCAGCACTCCCCGCCGCGGATCAGCGCGAAGGTATCGGTGATCTGGCAGGCGCGCTCGCGAATCGACTTGACCTCGGTGCCACTCAGTTCAATACCGCACTCAAATGTCTCATCGATAAAGTACTCGTGATGTGCCGAGCGATTCTTGGAAATGAGTTTGCGCTCGCGCTTACTGGGCATCGCCGGCCTCCTTGGCGCCGTCGGCGTTTGAGCCCGCAGTCTCGCGCTTTGCCTTGCGCTCGGCATTGAGCTCGGCATCGCTCTCGCGCACCAGTTTGATAATCGCCGCGCAGGCCTCCTCGCCCACCAAGTCGCGAGCACGTACCGTCAGGCGCGTCGCCTCCTGCTTGTCGCCGTCGCTTGCAGCATCGGTCGCGCACATAATCAGGCAGATGGCAATCTCGGCCGAAGGCGAGGTCGGCACGCCTTGCAGGGCCAGTTCACCCATCACGTGCTCGTCGCTCTCATCGGCGGCATCCGGATAGGCGGTATGGATCTTGTTGAGCAGGCGCGTCGTATGCGCATCGTTGGGCGCCAGGCGCAGCGCCAGACGCGCGCAGCCCACGGCAGCCGAAACGTTCTCGGTCTCGGGCTCCAAGAAGTACTGACCTAGATTGGCGTAAGCGCGGGCGGCGCACTTGCCATCGCTCGCGCGCTCTAGCACCGAAAACGAAAGCGAAGCCCACTCCTGCTTGTCCTCGAGAGCGCGGAACAGCTCGGCCAAATCCAAGCGATAGTTGCAGTTCATGGGGTCCCAACGCACAGCCTGCATCAGGGCATTACGAGCGCTCACATAATCCTGCTGGCGAATGTAGGCAAACGCCATGTCAGAGTACAGGCGGTCAAACGGCACCTCGACCTGCACGAGCTCGCGCGGATCCTTCTCCACGCGGCGATAGGCCAAGCGCTCAAACTTGCTATCGAAGCTAAAGTATTGGCGCTTCTCCTCCGTCTTGCACTCAGCGTCGATATACTCCTCGGCGAGCTCCACCAGACGCTCCAGCAGCGGCGTCGCCGTAGCCAGGTCGCCCTGCGCCAGATAGTTCTCGGCATACGTGATGTCTTGCAAGCTGATGGGCAGATCCATGGCTACTCCTCGATCTGAGCGAAACACGGCAGGCGCCGTATATACGGTCAATACACAAAACCCGGGTCTCTTACGAGGCCCGGGCGTTCAATTTTGGTAGCCCGTACCAGATTCGAACTGGTGATCTCCGCCTTGAGAGGGCGGCGTCCTAAACCGCTAGACGAACGGGCCATATGTAGCAAATGCAATGGCTGGGATGGAGGGAGTCGAACCCCCATTGACGGAACCAGAATCCGCTGTCCTGCCATTAGACGACATCCCAATGACTGCATCGCTGCGCTCGGCTGTGCCTTTGCGCAAGAAAGAAATATACGGGAAGTCTCGCCGTGACGCAAGCCCCAATTTTGACTTTTTTGAAATTCAGTCAAATTGGCCTAATTTAGTCCAACCCGTGAAGGACCTGTGAAGCCAACCGCTGTACACGAAGGGCAAAACACCGCGAGCGGTAGCCGTCAACCGTTGGCAGATTCTACCGTGAAAACGATAGCACCAGGCAACACAATCGAAGTATCAATGATCGCGTAGATATCGAGGCGCCATGGACGAAGAGCTTGATTACCTATGGGAGACCCTGGGCCTCGAGATCACTGCCGACCTTTGGCCCGAACGGGACAAAATTCACCCCACGTTACGCCCCGCCATTACTGTGGTGCAGGCAAAATACCGCCGTGCATCCTTTTTGATCATGCGGGTGTCATGGCACGCGGGACTCCCCGACCTTAAGCGAATCCAGGCAAGCCTCGTCGAGCTGTCCGGTATGCCGACCGTCATATCCGAGGCGCACCTGGAGCAGCGCCAGCGCGAGCGACTGCAACAGCAGCGGATTCCCTTTATCTGCCCCGGCGTTCAGGCATATCTGCCCTTTATGGACGAGGAGTACTGGAGCGGCAAGCCCAACAAGCACGTAAAGGTCTACGATCCGCACGAATGGGCACAGCTTGAGGATTAGCGCATATGCCCGCCAGCCGGGATAGTGCGCATGCCCGCCAACCGGAAAGCTCATCCCGGAATTTACGTCCAGAACGGGACGCGCTTTCCCCTAGAGGCCCCAAACGGAAACCGTATCCCAGATTTCGCGCTCAAACTGGGATACGGTTTCCGCTAGCCCCTTCAACCGGAAACTGCGTCCCGGAATCCGAGCTCAAAACGGGACGCACTTTCCGCAGCCACTACAGCAGCACCTCGGTCCAGGCCGCTTCCTTAAACCCAGGAATCGCAAAGTCGTCGCCCACCAGCAGCGGACGCTTGACCAGCATGCCGTCGGTCGCCAGCAGCTCGTAGCACTCCCGATCCGTCATGCCCGCATCCAGACGCGCCTTCAGGCCCAGCTCTCGATATTTCATGCCCGACGAATTAAAGAAGCGCCGCACCGGCAGCCCCGAACGAGCAATCCAGGTCGCAAGCTCATCAGCCGTGGGATTGTCCAAAACGATATCGCGATCGATATACTCTACCCCATGTTCGTCCAGCCATGCCTTGGCCTTCTTGCAGGTCGAGCACTTGGGATATTCAACAAACAATACCGCCATGGGATTTCCTTTCTTAGAGAAAACAGGTGTCTGGAAAACTGCACATCGACGACCACTCGCGATTGCAGCCGTTATTGTAGTCAATGTCGAAGCATAGGCAGTCGCGATGTCTCGTCTTAAGGCTAGCGCCTCGCATGGGCGCCGATCGGCCGAGTCGCATGGCGCACCAACGCCGCTGCCAGCAATACCAACAGCATGGCGGTGACATAGCCCGCAGCATCGAATCCTAAATCGATAACGTCGAAATGCCTGCCGGGAACAAAGATCTTATGCACCTGGTCGCCAACGGAGCAGGCGGCGCAAAAGAGCAATACGGGCACGCAACGGGAGCATACGCTCCACGGACGCCTGGAAAAGCAAACCACGACCACCGAGGCGAACAATCCGACGAAGAAAAACTCTACGGTATGGGCGACGCGACGGACGTTTGTGCCCACCCACATGCGAATGGAAGCAAGTCGGCCAGACCGGACATTCGAGGCAGCCGAATCGGTGCCCCCAGTCATTCCGTTCTCCGCCTGAGCTTCACCCGTGGCATCGACAGCCTGAACGCTCGCAGCCTGACCCTCCACCACGCGCGCGGTGGACTCGCTCAGCAACGACGTCTGCACTGCGTTTTGCTCCGTCAGCACCCAGATGCCCGCCAGCGTTGCGACGAACAGAGCGATCGCGGTCCACCCGATTATTATCTTCATGTGCGCCAAAGGCCAACCTCCGTCTTTTTAAATATGAGCGAGTGTAGCCCCAAATGACATCGTCACCGTATCAAAATTTGAATCGCAACAGGAAGCGACAAAGCGACGCAAACCCCTACCCCGCCTCGCGCATCCAGCGATCGAACGTCCCCACGCACACGCCCAGGCACTTTGCTGCCTGGCTGCGGGTAATATCGCCCGCCTCATAGCTATCGCGCACCAGCTCAAACTGAGGAGGGCACGGCTTGCGAGGTCGACCGAAACGGACCCCTCGCGCCCGCGCCGCTGCAATTCCCTCCGCCTGGCGCCGATGGATATTCTCGCGCTCCACCTGCGCCACGTAGCTCAGCAGTTGCAGCACAATATCGGCAATCAGGGCGTTGGTCACATCCGGCGCGCCGCTGGCCCTGGCGCGCGTGTCAAGCAATGGCATGTCCAACACCACAATGGCAACCCCGAGCTCCTTGGTAATGCGTCGCCATTCCTCAAGAATCTCGGAGTAATTACGGCCAAGTCGGTCGATAGAAAGCACCACCAGCACGTCCCCGTCTCCCAGGACGTGTAGCAGCTCGCGATAATGCGGCCGATCGAAGTCCTTGCCGCTCGCATGGTCGGCATAAATATTCGCCGAGCCCACGCCATAGGCGCCCAGCGCATCCAGCTGCCGATTAAGGTTCTGATCGCGCGAACTCACCCGCGCATAACCGTACACCGTCGCCATCTCATCCCCGCTTTCTTGTAAACCTGCCAAAAGGGACAGGTTTATTTTGGTAGGTTTTACCTCTCAAATAGCAGGCAAGCGGACAGCCAGGCAGACGGTAAGGTGGCCACAATTCAAATGCGGAGGGCGGTCCCGAAAGGCCGCCCTCCGCTCCTCCACCATCAGTCGGGATTTGGCTAATGGATAAGCTTGAAGTCCAAGTGCCCACGCGTGGTATTGACACGTGAGACCTCGATAATCACGCGCTGCCCCAGCTCGTAACGGGTGCCTGTGTCGGCGCCCGTCAGAGTAAGCGCGTCCTCGTCGAACTCGAACCACTCGTTGCCCAAGCTCTTAATCGAAACCAAGCCTTCGACCTGCGTCAGGTCCAAGCGCACAAAGAGGCCCATGCTGCTAACCCACGAGACGGTTCCGGCATAGCGCTCGCCCAGGCGATCCTCATAGTACTGGGCAATCTTGATCTTTTGCGTCGCATGGCTGGCGGCATCTGCCGCGCGCTCGGCATCGCTACATGCGCGGCAGATCTGCGGCAGAATGCGCGGCAGCGACTCGCGCCCCTTGCCGATCAGCCACGGCGTACGGACCAAGGCGTCCTTGCCGCCGAGCTGCTCATAGGCCAACTGCAGTTTGAGCACGCGGTGCACCACCAGATCGGGATAGCGACGGATGGGACTCGTAAAGTGACAGTAGCACGGCGCGGCGAGCGCAAAGTGGCCCTCGTTGCGCGGCTTGTACAGCGCGCGCTGCATGCTGCGCAGAAGCAGCGTGTTAACGAGCGGTGCGTTGGCCGAACCGGCGGCAGCATCAACTGCAGCCTGCAGCTCATCGGGGCTCCCCAGGGCAATACCGGCAGCACGGCGATCGTCGATGATGCCTAGCTGCGCCAACGCAACGGCAGCACCGTGCAGGCTATCGGGGCTCGGATCCTCATGCACGCGATAGCAGGCCTCGATATCACGGTCTGCCAGCCACTCTGCAACGCACTCGTTGGCGAGCAGCATGGCTTCCTCGATAAGCGACGTGGCACACGAACGCTCACGCGCCACAATCTGCACGGGCACTCCGTCCTCATCCAATAGAGCGCGAATCTCGGCCGTGTCAAAATCGACTGAGCCGCGGGCGCGACGAATACGACGGCGAAGTTCGGCGAGTTCGTTAGCGGCGACAAGGAAATCGCCGAGGTCGATGTTGTAGCCGCGGGCAGTCTCCTCGCACGCAAGACCGCGCTCAAGCGCTTCCTCGCGCGAGGCCTCGGCAGCCGCAACATCCTCGGCCGCACCCTCCAGCACCGAATACTCAACCGCACCGGCACGCACCAGCAGCGCCTCGGCGCCGTCATAGTCCATACGCACACGCGAGCGAATCACGCTGGGGTACGGATCGTAATGCCGCACGCGACCCTGCTCATCGAGCTCGATATCGACGGTAAACGCAAGACGGTCCTCGTCAGGGAGAAGCGAGCACAGGTCACAGGACAGGCGTTCGGGCAGCATGGGAAGCACGCGATCGGCCAGATACACCGATGTCGTACGATGGCGAGCCTCAAGATCGATATGCCCGTCCCAAGCCACATAGTGTGAAACGTCGGCGATATGCACACCCAGCTTGTAGCCACCCTCGGGCGTGCGCTCCAACGAAATGGCATCGTCAAAGTCGCGCGCGTCGACCGGGTCGATCGTGATGACAAAGCGGTCGCGCAAATCGCGACGGAGCGGGTCCTTAAGCGCCGCGGACACATCGAGCGAAAGCCCCTCGGCCTCGTCCAGCGCGGCCTCGGGATAGCTATCGGTATAGCCGTAACGCGCCATCACATATTGAACGCCCAAATCGGGCGCGTCATCTCCGCCAATGCGGCGCTCGATCGTCACGGTGCCCGATTCCAGGCGCGTCGGGTAGGTCAAAATGCGCGCGACAACAGCATCACCCGGGTGGACACCCAGGCGATCCGCCGAGGTATCCTCGGGCAGAATGAAGAAGTCGGCCTTCAGACGCGAATCGAGCGGCTCGATCACACCGAGCGGACCGGCGGTCTGGTACGTACCCACTACGCTTATGGCTGCGCGCTCAACCACGCCTTCTATCACGGCGCGCCGCTCACCGTGCGGGCTGTTCTTAATGCTCACGGCAACGGTATCGCCATCCATAATCTCGCGCTTGCCACGGCCCATGACCTTGTAGTCGCCATTCTCGGTTATGACATAGGCACTGTGCTCATGGAGCTGCACGCGCCCGGTCAGGCTCGGACGGCGTTCGCTGCGCACCGGCCCGCGTTTATTGCGAGCTCCACGCTTATGCTTGTTATTGCGCCCCATGGCGCCTCCTAACTATCGATTGCCGTTTACATCCCAAGAGTCTACCCAAATCATCCCTAGGGGACAAAAAACGGGCCGCCCCATAAGAGACGACCCGTTGGAAGGGATGAATTCCAGGCATGCCTACACGCGCAGGTAGCGGCGCATGGCGATGGCAGAACCAAAGAGACCGATAATCACGCCGACCAGAATCAGCGCAGCATAGGTCACCAGGTAGTACTGCATCGGCAGGGCAAACGACATCCAGCCGATGCTCTCCTGCAGACGCGGAATCATCAAATTGCGCAGCAGCTCCAGAACGCCGATGGAAAGCAGCGAGCCCAAAATGGCCTGCAGTACGCCCTCGGTGATAAACGGGCCGCGAATGAAGCCGTTGCTGGCGCCGACCAGACGCATAATCGCAATCTCACGACGACGCGCCGTGATGGATAGGCGAATCGTGTTGTTGATGAAGATGAAAGCGATAAAGGTCAGAAGGCCAACGAGCACCACGGCGGCGATGCGGATATAGTTGGTCACCTGGAACAGGCGGCTCACTTCCTCCTGGCCGTACAGCACGCTCGCGTTGACGTCGCCGTCATCCGCGATCTTCTGGAAATCGGCATCCTTCTTGAGCTTTTTGGCCGTGCTCTCGACCTTGGACGGATCGTCCATCTCAATTGCAAACGAAGCCGGCAGCGGGTTCTGGCCATCGAGCGCGCTCATGGTGGCGTCGGCGTTGCCCGACATCTTGCTCGTATACTCGGCCAGCGCGTCGTCCTTGTCCTTATAGGTCACGGACTTGACGTTGCTCCACGTCTTAAGCTCGGCCTCAAAAGCCTGAACATCGGCCTGATCGGCGTCATCGCTAATGAACGCGTTGATGACAACCTGATCCTCGACGGTGCCGATCACGGAGTTCAGCATCGCGGAGCCCATGATGAACAGGCCGATGATAAACAGCGAAAGGAAGATCGTGATGACGGCGCCGAGCGAGGTAGTCCAGTTACGGAAGAAGTGGCTGATTGCCTCTTTGAAGGAGTAGCCCACGTTAGTTGGTGCCATAGTTGCCGTAACCTCCCCTCTCCTGGTCGCGGATAACGTGGCCGCCCTCAAGGGCGATCACGCGACGGTGCATGCTATCGACCATCTCGCGGTCGTGCGTGGCGACGATCACGGTGGTGCCGGTGCGGTTAATACGCTCGAGCAGCTTCATGATGCCCAGCGAGATCGCCGGGTCGAGGTTACCCGTGGGCTCGTCGCAGATCAGCAGCGGCGGACGGTTGACCATAGCGCGGGCGACGGCAACGCGCTGCTGCTCGCCACCGGAAAGCTGGTCGGGCAGCGAGTCCATCTGATCGGCCAGACCGACCAGACGCAGCACCTCGGGCACCTGGCTGCGAATGACGCCCTTGGGCTTGCCGATGCACTGAAGGGCAAACGCCACGTTTTCGTAGGCGGTCTTTTGCGGCAGAAGCTTAAAGTCCTGGAACACGGCGCCAATCTGGCGGCGCAGGAACGGAACCTTGCGGTTCTTGATCTTCATGAGATCCTGACCGGCAACCAGGATGCGGCCGCTCGTCGGCTTGACGTCGCGGTTGAGCGTCGACAGCAGCGTGGTCTTACCCGAACCGGAGTGACCGACCAGGAAGACGAACTCGCCCGGATAGATCTCGATGTTGATGTCGTCGAGTGCAGGCTTGTTGGGCTGTGCCGGATAGATCTTGGTGACATGCTCCATAAGGATAACGGGCTCGACACCGGCCTGCTTGGCCATCTTCTTGCGGCTGGCCTGCGGATCGATGGGCGCAAACACCGACGTAAAATCGGGGTTGTTGAGCGCGTTATCGAGGCTTGCGACCTCGGCGGCCTGATCGCTCTCGACCACCGGGGCAGCAGGCTGCGTGGGGTCGGGAATAGCGGCAAAGAGACCGGACTGCGCAGGCTGAGGAGCCGGCGTCGCAGGGGCCATGGGGTCGGGAATGCCGGCCATGGTAGGCTGCGGCGTGGCGGCACCAGCCTGAGGCTGCTCCACGCGAGCGGTCACGGCCTGAACGGGCTCAAAACCCGCCGTGCCGGAAAGCGCGACATCGCTGGTTGGATTGTAGGCAAAGGGATCGGATGCCGGCTGTGCCTGATCTGCCGGCTGAGCGGGGGCCTGAGCAACAGGCTGGCCCTCTGAATCCGGAGTGGCGAAACGACTGCCCTGGACGCCTACCTGCGTCTTGGGGGCATCATCGCCCGCACCGGAGGTACGGAAGTGGTTACCCACTGGTGCTCCTTATCGTCGTGCGTTTAAACTACATGAGCGCTTAGTATTTTAGCAGCATTAGCTTTGCTGCACATAAGAAGCATGGCCGTGTTTGGGTCCCTCCGGCCGGACACAGGGTTACTCTCCAAATCGTCCTCGGACATGTCGGAGCCTCCGCTGCGCACTGCGTGCGGCGGGGGCTCCTCCGTCCTGCGGAAAGATTTGGAAAGTAGCCCTGTGTCCGGCCTGCGACTACTAGGGGGCCGACGCACCAGCTTGAGATGCCGTGAACACAAAGTTGGGAGGGTCTGAATTGCACTTTGCTGGTCTGGGCCCGTTTCCCGGAGAAAGCCCTTGCTTGGTGCGGGCCTAATTTGTTTGTTGCCGACAAAAACAGGGGCGTCCTCTTTGAGGACGCCCCTGTTTTGGATTGCATACGGTTGCTGAGGCGATACTTTGCCTCGTCTTGTCCTAGGCCAAGAACTCCTTGGTGGTCGCCACGATGTTGGCGGCGTCCAGGCCGTACTTGTGCAGGAGTTCGGCACCCGGGCCGGACTCGCCGAAGGTGTCGTTGACGCCGATCTTCTTGAGCGGCGTCGGGCACTGCTCGCACAGGACGTCGGCAACGGCGCTGCCCAGGCCACCGATCACGGAGTGCTCCTCGACGGTCACGACGTGGCCGGTCTTGGTGGCGCTCTTGACGATCAGGTCGGCATCGATGGGCTTGATGGTGTGCATGTTGATGACCTCAGCGTCGATACCCTCAGCAGCGAGCTGCTCGGCGGCCTCGAGAGCCTCGCCGACCATCAGGCCGCAGGCGATGATGGTCACATCGGCGCCCTCGCGCATGACAATGCCCTTACCCAACTCGAACTTGTAGGTCTCGGGGTCGTTGATAACCGGCGAGGCCAAACGGGCGAAGCGCATGTACACGGGGCCGTCGCACTCGTAGGCGGCGCGCGTCACGGCGCGGGCCTCGACGTCGTCGGCAGGAACGATCACAGTCATGCCGGGGATGACGCGCATGAGGGCGATATCCTCGCAGCACTGGTGCGTGGCGCCATCCTCGCCCACCGAGATACCGGCGTGCGTGGCACCGATCTTAACGTTGAGGTGCGGGTAGCCGATGGAGTTACGGACCTGCTCAAAAGCGCGGCCGGCGGCAAACATGGCAAAGCTGCTCGCAAAGGCAACGCGACCGGTGGTTGCGATACCGGCGGCAACACCCATCAGGTTGCTCTCGGCAATGCCCACATCGAAGAAACGATCGGGGCAGGCGGCCTTGAACTTGCCGGTCTGCGTGGCGGCGGCCAGGTCGGCGTCGAGGACCACAAAGTCATCGTGCTCGTTGGCGAGCTCGACGAGGGCCTCGCCGTAGCTTACGCGCGTGGCGATTTTTTTGACGTCTGCCATCCTAGAGCTCCTCTCCGGCGGCCGTGAGCTCTGCCATGGCCTGCTCAAACTGTTCATCGTTGGGGGCCTTGCCGTGCCAACCAACCTGGTTCTCCATAAAGGAAACGCCCTTGCCCTTCATGGTCTCGGCGATGATGGCGGTCGGCTGGCCCTTGGTAGCGCGAGCCTCGGCAAAGGCGGCGCGGATCTGGTCGAAGTCGTTGCCGTCGGCGAGCTCCACCACGTGAAACTTGAACGCGCGGAACTTGTCGGCGAGCGGCATGGGGTCGTTGACCTCCTCGACGGGGCCGTCGATCTGCAGGCCGTTATGGTCGACGATCACGCAGAGGTTGTCGAGCTGCTGGTTGCCGGCAAACATGGCGGCCTCCCAGACCTGGCCCTCCTCGCTCTCGCCGTCGCCCAGCAGGGCGTAGGTGCGATAGTCGTCGCCCCAGTGCTTGGCGGCAACGGCCATGCCCACGGCGGCGGAAATGCCCTGGCCGAGCGAGCCGGTGGACATGTCGACGCCCGGGGTGTCGTTCATGTTGGGATGACCCTGCAGGTGGCTGCCGATATGGCGCAGCGTCTCGAGATCCTCCTTGGGGAAGAATCCGCGCTCGGCGAGCACGGCGTACAGACCAGGCGCGCAGTGACCCTTGGAAAGCACGAAGCGATCGCGGTCGGCCTTGCGGGGGTCGGCCGGGTCGACGTTCATTTCCTCAAAGTACAGATAGGTCATGATGTCGGCAGCGCCGAGCGAACCGCCCGGATGGCCGGACTTGGCAGCGTGCACGCCGGTGACGATGCCCTTCCTTACCTCGTTGGCAACCTTTTTGAGCTCTTCGTCGCTCATTGTGCCTTCCTTTCATCCTCATTAGACAAAATGCGCACGGCACCGAAGGTAATCCCAACACAGCCGCAATGCACGTACGTCATTCATTATGCTGGAAACTGATGGCTTTACCAGAGTTTTTATCATTATTTGAACAATTTAGCAGGCAGAACCGCTGATGAAACGGTTTATCAATGTGAACGTCTTTTGGATGGAACGCGGTCGCCCCTACGCGCTAATGTCCTTGAATCCCTCGCCGAAGGCTTCCGTAACGTCAGCGACCGTCACAATGGCGTGAGGATCGCGCTCGCGCACGATCGTCTTGAGGGTATTGAGCTCTCGACGGCTCACGATGACCATAATCACCGGCTTCTCGGCACCCGAATACATGCCAGTCGCCTTAAACTTGGTACAACCACGACCCAGGCCATACATGATATCGGCAGCGATATCAGGGAACTTGTCCGAGATGATGAGTACCATACGGCGTTTGTTGCCACCATCGACCACGGCATCGATCACGTAGCCGCTAATGACCATCGAAAGGCCTGCATATAGTGCGTTTTCGATTGAAAAGACCGGAGCCGACAGCGCGCATACGGCAACATCGATCGCCATGACGGTCGAGCCCACCGGCAGTGAGGTGTTACGCGAGATGATTTGGCCAATCGTGTCCGAGCCGCCGGTGTTGGCGCCGGCGCGCAACACCATGCCGTAACCGATGCCCGTAATAATGCCGCCCCACATGGCAGGGAGCATCAGGTCCGCATCCGCCAGAGGTGCTACAAACGGGGCGAACAGATCGGTAAAGAAGCCCAGCAGCACAAAGCCCGTCGCGGTCTGCACCACGTAGAACATGCCGCCCTCGCGCATAACGACCAACAACAGCAAGGCGTTCATCACGATCGTCTGAATACCAACGGGAAGCGATAGGCCACGCGATGCGCCGACCGCCTGGATAATGGTGGCAAGGCCCGTAACGCCACCGGCAGCAAGGCCGTTGGGAATCAAAAACAGGTCGGTCGCAATAGCGGCCAGAGCGCACCCCAACATAATCTGGGGCAGGTCGTGAAAGAAGTTCATCGAAAGAATGCGCTTGATGTCCAGACGATATGCCATGCTGCCTCCCTCAAAAAAGCGCACCCAAACGGATGCGCTTCGAACTTCTTGCTGTATTCGATTCTACCGATTCGCCGGACAAAAACCACCCCTGCGCAGGGTTTATTCTGGATACAAACCCGTCCAACCGTTGGGCTTAGCATCGGCTTGAAGCTGCCCGATGTTTTAGACCTCCGAGCCTTCTGCATCGGCGTTGCCGGTGGCCCAACGATGGTAGCCAATAACAAACGGGTCCAGGTCGCCATCGTCAAGAACGGCCTCGACATTGCTGGTCTCCACGCCCGTGCGTAGGTCCTTGACCATCTGGTACGGGTAGAGCACGTAGCTGCGAATCTGGTTGCCAAAACCAATCGTGGTCTTGGGTCCGCGAATCTCATCCAGGGCTTCGGCGCGCTTCTCGAGCTCAATCTCATACAGGCGAGCCTTGAGGATCTGCATGCACGCGGCCTTGTTCTGGATCTGGCTGCGCTCGTTTTGGCAGGTGACCACAATGCCGCTGGGAAAATGCGTCACGCGCACGGCGGAGTCAGTGGTGTTGACGCCCTGACCGCCCGGGCCGCTCGCGTGGTACACGTCCACGCGGATGTCGTCGGGACTGATCTCGATGTCGATATCATCGGGTAGCACGGGGATGACCTCGACGCCGGCAAACGTGGTCTGGCGGCGCTTCTTGTCGTCGGTGGGGCTAATGCGAACCAAGCGGTGGACGCCGGCCTCGGCGCGCAGCATGCCAAATGCGTCCTTGCCCTCGACGGTAAAGGTCGCGCGGTCGATGCCGATGACCTCGGCCGCGGGACAGTCGTTGATGGTGACCTTCCAGCCGCGACGCTGGCAGTACTTCATGTACATCTTAAAGAGCATGAAGGTCCAGTCCTGGGCCTCCAGGCCACCCTGTCCGGGCTTGATGGTCACAATGGCATCGCCGTGATCGAACTCACCGGTAAACCAGCTCGAAAGCTCAAGCTCGTCGATGGCGCGGGCCAGGCGCTCTGCCGTAGCCGCAGCCTCCTCACGAAGGGCAGCGGCGTCGGGGTCATCCCCCATCTCCTCGGCAAGCTCCAGCGCCGCGCGGGCATCGGAAAGCTCGCCGCGCGCTGTATCCACGGCGGCGATGTCTTCCTTGGCGCGCGCGATCTCCTCCATGGTGGCGCGAGCGGCGTCGGCGTCATCCCAAAAGCCGGGAGCCACGCTTTTGGCCTCGAGCTCGGTCACGCGGGTGCGCTTCTCGTCCAGATGGAGATACGACTCGACCTCGCCGAGCCGGTCCGCAAACGCGTCAAGCTCGGCGGGCGTTACCTCTAAAGCCTCTGCCATTAACGATTCCTGCCGTGGCAGTGCTTAAACTTCTTACCGCTACCGCAGGGGCACGGATCGTTGCGGCCGACGTTGACGTACGGATCGTCGCTCTCGGACTTGCGATAGGTGGTTACCTTGCCACCGTTGTTGACGGCAGCCGGTCCACCCTGGACAGCCGTGCGGGCCTGCACCTGTGCCTGCTTACGAAGCACGGAATCGCCGTTGTCGCCATCGACCTCGGCAGGACCCGAGAATTGGGCACCCTCGAGCGCGGGCTCCTCCTTGTGCTCCACGGCACGCGGGGCAGCCTTGATCTCGATGCGCAGGACGGTGCGCAGGTAGTCCTCGTACATGGTGTCGACGAGCATCTGGAACGCGCCGTAGGCCTCGGTCTTGTACTCGACCAACGGGTCGCGCTGGCCAAAGCCGCGCAGGCCGATACCGGTCTTGAGGTAGTCCATCTCCTGCAGGTAGTTCATCCAGCGGGTATCGATGACGCGCAGCATGACCTGGGTGTTGAGTTCGCGCATCAGGTCCTCGCCCAAGCGCTCGGCCTTCATGTTGTAGCACTTCTCTACGTAAGCCAGGACATCGGCAGCCAGGGCCTCATAATCCTCGTCGGGGAACTTCGGCGTATCGATGTGGCCGGTGAGCTCCACAACCCACTTGCGCAGGCCCTCCAGATCGCGCTCGCCCTCGTGGCTGTCCTTGGTGCAGAACTCCTGCACGCAGCGGTACACGGTGTCGTGCATGACCTCGGTAATGTGGTCGGTCAGGTCCTTGCCGTCCAGAATCTTGTTGCGCTCGGCGTAAATCACCTGGCGCTGTTTGTTCATAACGTCGTCGTACTCAAGGACGCTCTTACGCATGGAGAAGTTGATGCTCTCGACCTTGTGCTGGGCGCTCTCGACGGCCTTGGAGATGATCTTGTGCTGGATGGGCATGTCGTCGCCCATGTCGGCGGTGACCATCATCTTGGAGACGCGGTCCATCTTGTCGCCACCGAACAGGCGCATCAGATCGTCCTCGAGCGACAGATAGAACTGGGTCTCGCCCGGATCGCCCTGACGGCCGGAACGGCCGCGCAGCTGGTTGTCGATACGGCGGGACTCGTGGCGCTCGGTGCCGATGACGGTCAGGCCGCCGGCGGCAAGCACGCGCTCGCGCTCGGCCTTGCAGGTCTCCTTGGCCTCGGCGTTAAACTGCTCGAGTTGCTCGGGCGTCACGTCCTCCATGGTCAGGCCCTCGTACTCCAGGCGCTCGCGCACCAGCTCGTCGGGGTTGCCGCCCAGCAGGATGTCGGTACCACGACCGGCCATGTTGGTGGCGATGGTCACGGCACCGTAACGTCCGGCCTGGGCCACGATGTGGGCCTCGCGCTCGTGGTGCTTGGCGTTGAGGACCTCGTGCGCGATGCCGCGCTTGGTAAGAGCGGCCGACAGCTTCTCGGAGCTCTCGATGGAGACGGTACCCACCAGGACCGGCTGGCCCTTGGCGTGACGCTGCTCGACATCGTCGGCAACGGCGTTGTACTTGGCCTGGATGGTGCGGTACACCAGATCCTCGTGGTCAACGCGCTGCACGGGCTTGTTGGAGGGGATGACCTCGACGGGCAGCTTGTAGATCTCGCGGAACTCGGCATCCTCGGTAAGTGCCGTGCCGGTCATGCCGGAAAGCTTGTCATACAGACGGAAG
>CABTZA010000021.1 GCA_902489225.1 uncultured Collinsella sp. | reverse complement strand
TTCAAGCAGAAGACGGCATACGAAGAGGCAAAAGCCGCAGCAGATAAGGCCACCTCGCCCGAGATAACGCAACCGACCGAGACAACGCCTCCCTCCAGCTCGGCACAACCGGCCGAGACGACACAGCCCACCGGCTCGTCCGCGACCGGCAAAGACACCGCGCCAAGCTCCACCAAGCAGGCGAACTCGAGCAACGGCAAGCAAGCAAATGCGACCGCCGACAAGCTCGCAAACACAGGCGACACAACGCCGAGCGCAATCGCGCTAGCAGGAATACCCGCCACAGCCACCCGCCGCATCAAGAACTCAAAATAGCCGCCAGCGGTTATTGTCTTCGCCAACCCACAAGCCCAGAGACAAAAAGAGGCCCGTTTCCCCAACCCAGGGAAACGGGCCTCTTTAACTGCAAAATCCAAGCAACAGCACCGCCGTCTCTTGAACTACGTAGCCATCAATGCCCAGGCAACGCCAGCAAGCAGCACAAAACACGGGATTCAATTCTGCAGCTTGCGCCGTTGAACTCCACGAGCCTGCCCGTGTAGACGAGCCTGTCCACGACAGCCGCCGCCATCTTGTCGTCGCCGAACACGGTCACCCACTTGCTGAACTCTATGTTGGCCGTGACGATCATGCTCTGCCTGCCCTCCGGCACCGACATCACCTGGAACAGCAGCCTCGCGCCCTCGATGTCCAGCGGCACGTAGCCCAGCTCGTCCAGGATGAGGAGTTCGCGGCGGGGGCGACGCTCTCCGGGCTGCTGCCGCGTATCTCGCGGCGTAGAAAGGAGTGAGTACCATGACCAGCGGAGAAGAAGATTTACCTCGCCGTGGCGGGCGGGCTTATTGCCGCGGGCATCGTACTCGCGGGCATCGGCTTTATCGCCTCAGGCCGCGATCAGGCCGTGCTCACGACCCAAATCGACATGCGTGACAACACCATCGTGCTCGGCGGCGTCGAGGTGGACGAACCCGAGGGCATCCCGTTCATCAGCCGGCTCGCCATTCTTGGCGAGATCGACACCTCCGACGTCGCCGACCCCGCCGCGCCCTAGGCGCAACGAGCCCGGGCACTCCGTCCGCTAATTTAATTGAGATGGATCGCTCCTACTACGCGAGCATTGAGGTCGGGCAGCGCAATGTCAGCCTTTCAAATCTCAAGAAGATTGCCGACGGCTTTCACATCACCATTTCGGAGCTCATGCGCGGTGTCGAGTAGATGATTCTCATCTGACTTGGCTCGTTCATGTTTAATCTGTCTCGTTAACCGAAATATGCAAATCTGGTTAATCAAATAATTGGAATCTGGTTAAATGAAAACTGTAAATTTGGTTAAACGCGCTGGTAAGCAATGGTGAAAACTATGCCAAATAAGTACTACGCTAGAATTATCGAAAATGAGCTCGACCAGATGCTTGGGATATTCGGTGCCGTTCTCATCGAAGGACCTAAATGGTGCGGGAAGACAACCACGGCCGGGACCCGTGCGGCGTCCAGGCTCCTCCTCATGGACCCGTCGCGCAACTTCGAGAATCGCTTCCGTGCCGAGACGGACCCGGCGCTTGCCGTTTCCGGCGAGGTGCCGCGGCTGATCGACGAATGGCAGGAGGTTCCGAAACTTTGGGACGCGGCACGGTTTGAGTGCGACAACCGCGGCGGCGAGCCTGGCCAGTTCATATTTACGGGGTCGGCGACACCGCGAGACAATGAGCGGCCGATGCACAGTGGCGCTGGAAGGTTCGCTAAATTGCGCATGGACACCATGACGCTTTTCGAACTTGGGAAATCTAGCGGTGCGGTTAAGCTGTCGGGCATCATTTCTGGCGAAAAGTTCAGGGGCGCCTTCGGATCGATGGGTTCTGCCGAGATCGCCGAGCGCATCGTTTGCGGTGGATGGCCGGCGTCGATTGGGCGTGACGCGCGAATTGCGTCCGCGACGGCAAAACGATATATCGAGATAGTCGCTGAGGAAGACATCCCCCGCGTCGATGGCTCTCGACGAGATCCTGAGAAAGTGAAAGCCGTCATCGCGTCGTTGGCGCGCAACGAATCCACTCTTGCGACGCTCAAGACGCTTGTGGCCGATTTGGGTGGCGACGTATCGAGACAAACAGCGGCATCATACATATCCCTTCTTAGCAGATTGAGTTTCGTCTGCGATATCCCCGCATGGAATCCCGCGATGAGATCTCCGGTGCATCTGAGGGAGGCGCGTAAGCATCATCTTGCCGACCCGTCGCTTGCAGCGGCTGCGCTCGGGGCGACTGTGGAGACGTTGTTGTCAGACTTCAAGACACTTGGGCTGCTTTTCGAATCGTTGGCGCTCCATGATCTATGGGTCTATGCGAGGGCAAACGGAATGGGCCTTTATCACTATCACGATTCCCGCGATCTTGAGGTCGACGCTGTCATAGCGGCTCCAGGTGGGATGTGGATTCCCGTTGAGGTCAAGCTCAGTTCCGCTCAAATCGAAGAGGCATCTGACAATCTTGTTGCCGTCGAAGAGCGGATGGTTGCTGCCGGAAACACCCCGCCGGTTTCTAAAGTAGCGATTATTGGATTTGGTTCACAAGCCTATGTTACCGACCGCGGCGTCCAAGTTGTTCCATTGGACGTTCTCGCGCCGTAACGCTGCGGGCGAAGTGAAATCGACGCATCTTTTAGATTTCTTCAATTTGTGCGTAAACCAACAATGCCGTAATTACGCTATGTCGTTAGTGCGAACATCGCATCTTCAGTAGTCGAAGCTCGTTCGCAAACGGACCTCTTTACTTGCAAAAAAGGAGACAGCACCGCCGTCTCATGAACCACGTGGCCACCGCGCTCCCGGCAACGCCAGCAAGCAGCACAAAGCACGGGATTAAATTATTCAGATAAATGCGCCTTTACGGGTGATTTTTGGACGATTTGGCCCGGCCGGCGGCACGATATTTGGTAGTCGAGCGATCCCGCAGGCGCAGCCGAGGACCAGCGAGACACCAAATGCCTCGCCGCCGGCCGGGCCATGTCGCGGTAACAAAAAAGCGCCCGTGCGCTCGATGGATTCGGATGCCCGACAGAGGCTCCTTATGGCTGCTTCCTTCCGGACCTGACCAGATTCGGAACATGTCGTCATCCGAACCCATCGAACGCGCTAGGCGCTCGGTATATCTTACCCGCTCCCGCCCAGCAGGGCAAGTGGGGCGAACCCATCGGATGGATTCGCCCCACTCGTGCATACCGCTAGCGGCGCCTGCGGTACAGGGCCGCGCCGCCCACGACGGCCAGCGCGCCGATGCCGGCCATGGCCGCGAGGGCAGCCGCCGGCAGGCTGCGGTCGCCGGTGTCGGGCATGCCGCCCTTGGAGCCGTCGCCGCCGGAGCCGCCGCTGCCGGAGCCGTTATCGGAACCGCCGCCCGAGCCGCCGCCCGGCGTGCCGGGGTTCTCGGGGGTGCCGGGGGTCCCGGGCTCCTCGGCGTAGCTGTTGGTGAAGACCGGCGGCACGTTGGCGTCGCCCTCGTAGGAGACCTTCGCCGACAGGTAGCCCGTCTTGGTGCCGTTAGCGTCCTCGTCGCTCACCGTGACGACGATCTTACGCACGGCCTTGTCGTAGGTCACGTGCGCCTGGCCATCGTCGACCTCGCTCACCGTGAAGGTGTAGGTGCCGGCCTGCTTGAAGGTCAGGGCGTCGAACGTGACGCTGCCGTCGGCGGCGTTCCTGGCGGTCGACATCACCTTGCCGTCCCGGCCCTTGAGCTCGAAGCCGAACTGCGCCGCCTTGAGCTCGGCGCCCTTGAGCACCTTGGCGGCGCCCAGCTTGAGGGTGACGGGCGCGGCCTCGTAGCCGTTGGTGAACGTCACCGAGTCATCGCCCGCGGGGTTGCCCTCGGCATCCACAAGCTCGTGCTCGACGGTGAGCGTACCGTTCCCGGCATCGGTGACCGTCGTGTGCACGCGGTAGGTCGCCCTGTCGTACGTCACGCCGCCCGCCGTGCCGGCGACCTCGCGCAGCTCGTAGCTGTGCGTGCCGGGCGCGGTGTAGGTGACCGGGCTGAGCGCGACCGTTCCGTCGGCGGCGTTCTTGCCCGTCGCCGCGACGCTCTCGCTGCCGTCGGCGGCAATCTCGACCAGCCGGAACTCGAACTCGCCCTCGGCCAGGTCACGACCCTTGAGCTTCTTGCTCACCTTGATCTGGTCGGTGACGGAGCTCGGCGTCGGGTTCACGCCGTAGGTGTTGGTGAACTCGAACGCGCCCTTGCCCTCGGGCGTGCCCTCTGCGGGCAGGACCTCCGCGACGAGCGTGCCCGCGTTGGTGTCCTCGACCACCTTGACCGTAAAGGTCCTCGTCGCCGTCGCGTCGTTGACCACGCCGTCGACCGAACCGGACTCGCTCACCCGGTAGGCGAACGTCTTGGTGCGCAGGCCGTCGCGGTCGATCTCGACGTCATCGAGGTCGCTCGGCTGCTTAAACGTGACATGGCCCAGCTCGACGTTGCCGGCGGCGTCGTTGGTCGCCTCGGTCACCGTCTTGCCGGAGGCGTCGACCGGCGCGGGCGCGCCGTCCAGCGGCGTGATCTTAAAGGTGTACTTGCCCGCAATGTCGTCCTGCGTGAGGCCGAGTCCGGCCTGGCCGAGCGCCAGCGTCTTGGTGCCCGCGAGGTCGACTGTCGCCTCGTTGGTGCCGTAGCCGTTCACGAACGACAGCGTGCCGTCGGAGCCCTCGGGGTAGACCACGCTAACGTCCAGCCCGCTCTTGCCGTTATCGGTCACCTTGACCGTGATGTCGAAGCTCGAGGCGGTTGCCGTCACGCCCGCGGACAGCCGGTCCGTGCCGTCCTCGGATACGGTATAGGGAATGGCCCAGGAGCCGTCGGCGGCCCTGGTGGCGGTGCCGTCCGCCACCATCCGCTCGAGAGCGTCGGTGGTGTAGGCGATGGGCGAGAACGTAAGTCCCGCGGCCTCGCCGTCGCCGGAGGCCCGGTTGGTCGCGGTCGCGACCACGTTGCCCCGGGCATCGCGGACGGAGAACGAGAACTCGCCCGCCGCCGCCGCGCGGCCCGTCAGCGTCTTGGTGGCCTCGATGGACGCGCTGCCCTCGCCGCCGAGCGTGCCGGCGGCCTCGTAGGAGTTCTGGAACGCGACCGTCACGGGCGCGGGCAGCGCCGTGGCGTCATCGGCCGTCGAGACCTCGCTGCGGGCGACCTCAACGCCGTCCTTGACGACCGTGGTCGTGACCGTGAGCTTGCCCGTCGCGGCGTCGTAGGCGGGCGCGATGGTCACCGTGCGCGGCGCGGTGTCGTTGGTGTAGCCGTCGCCGCCGAGCTTGGTCTCGGTGACGGTGAAGCTGTAGGTCTTGCCCGCGTCGGCGTCGGTGAACGTCACGTCGCTGCCCGCAGCACCGCCGATGAGGTCGACCACGGCGGCCTCTCCATCATCGGCCGCGGCCACGGCATAGGCGTCCTTGCCGGTCTTGAGGCCGAGCTTGGCGGCCGTCTCGGCGTCGGCGGTCACGGTGAAGGCGAACTGCCCTGCCTCCATCGCGCGGCCGGAGAGCGTCTTGGACAGGAGCACGCCTGCGCGGGCCGAGTAGTCGAGCCCGGTCGTGTAGGTGTTGACGAAGTCGCCGCCGCTCGCCTGCGCGATCGCGGGCGTCGAGGCCGTGAGGTTGCCGGAGCCGTCGTCGGTCACGGTCACCGTCATCGTGGCGACGTGGCCGTCGTAGGACACGCCGGCGATAGCCGGGCCGTCATCGGGCCTGACCTCGCTCACCGCGTAGGTGAAGGTCTTGGCGCGCACGCGCTTGCCGCCGACCTCCGCGAACCCGGCGTCCCTGATGTCGTCGAGCGTGTAGCGGATGGAGCCGAAGTCGAAGGCGACTTTATCGCCCGCCTTGGTGCCGTCGGCGGCCGTTACGCTGACGGTCTTGGAGCCGTCGGAGGAGCCCTCGGGCATGGGAGCGCCGGCCTCGCCCGTGAGCGTGAACTGGAAGCTGTCGCCCTCCGCCCAGTCGCGGCCCTTGAGCGTCTTGGTGAAGAGTCCCGCCGTGGAGACGTCCCTGCCCTCGGTGGTCGTCCCGTACGTGTTGGTGAACGCGACGGTCGCGCCGGCCTCGGTCACGGTGCCCTCGGCCCCGTCGGCCGTGGTCGCGTAGCCCTCGGCCGCATCCTCGGTCACGGTGTAGCGCGCGCCCACGGGTAGGCCGGCGATGGTCTTCTCCCCGCCGTCCTTAAGCGCAAAGGCCGCCTTGCCGTCCGTGAACGTCACGGCGTTCTCGCCCTCGCCGAAGGTGCCGGAGACGGGCTCGCCGTCCCCGTCGGTCAGCGCGACCGTGAAGCCGAACTCGCGCTGGCTGTCGCCGCCGACGACCGTCTTCTTGATGGTGAGGCTGCCAGTCTTAGCAGTGTTGGTAAAGACCGCCGCCTCGACCGTGCGCTCGGCAGCATTACCGGCGTCGTCGGTCAGCTGTGCAATCTTGGTCTTGGTAGTCAGCTTGCCGGCACCGTCGTCGGTCACCGTGACGGTGGCGCGATAGGTGGCCTTCGAGAACGTGAGCTCCGTCTCGTCACCCGCCTGCTCGGCAATCACATAGGTGTAGGTACCGGGCTTGGTGTATTCAATGGTGCCGAAGTTGCCGACCTGAACGTCCTTCTTCAGCGTAATCGTCGCTACGCCGTCCTTGGCATTCTTGGGCATGGGCGCCTCGCCCTGGGCAGTCAGCGTCATGGCAAAAGCATCCGCCTTAGTCCAGTTGCGGCCGGAAATCTTCTTTTGGACCTTAAAGGCGCTCTCCACCTTTGTGGACTCCACACTGTAGACGTTGGTGAAGCCTGCCTGCGTTGCCTGTCCGACGGCGCCCTTCTGGGTGTTCGCCTTATCGGCAACCGTAAAGCCGTCCTCGCTCGTCATGAGATTGCCCTTGGAGTCGAGCTCCTGCACCTCGTAGTGCGCGCCCACGGGCACGGTAACCGTAACGGAACCGCCGGCGTTAAGCGCGATGGTGCCACCGCTCTTGATCTGTCCGCTTACATAGGTGCCGTTGGTGCCGCTGGGACGACCGGCGTACGCAAAGGTACCGGCCAGAGACGTTGTGCCATCGGCCTGATAGAGCAGCACCTTAAAGGTGAATGCCTTGTTGGGCGCCGTGATGCCCTCGGCGGCCGTGACCGTCTTGCTTAGCGTCAGTCGGCCGTCAGAGACCTCGTCGGCAGTGGTGTTGGTCTTAACGGCAGGGTTGTTGCCGACCGTTACCGACGCCTGGTTGGAGATGTCATCCGAAGCGCCGCCGCTCTTGAATGCGTCCTCGGTCACGCGGACCTTAAACTGAACCGCGCCCTCTTCGCCGGCGGGAACGTCCGTCAGCGTCCAGGTGAGGTTGCCGTCTCTGTCCTTGGAGCCGACATCCTTATGGTCGCCCGTGAACTCCACGAACTCAGTCCCCGTGGGAACGGCATCGGAGACCATCACCTTAGCCGGCTTGTTCTCGGTGTTCTTGTAGCCGATGGTATAGGTGAGCTCATCGCCCAACTTGACGCCCGACCCCTTCGAATCCTGAGCGTCGCTCTCGGTCTTCTTGGGCACGTAGTTGGTCGTGGTGCCGGTATAGCTCTTGTTGCCAACCGTAATGGTGGCGGCGTTGTTGACGGTGCCGACAGCGCCCTGAGCACCCTTCACGGCGTCCTCGGAAATCTTGACGCGCACGCGTACCGAGCCGTAGCTGCCCGCAGGCTGCACGCCCAGGTTCCAAGTGAGCGACTGGCCACTCGCGGTGCCCTTATCGGCGTTCTTGCCCTCAAAGGCCTCGAACACAACGCCGGTGGGCAGCTCATCGGTCACGGTCACGCTGGCATCGGCCTTGGTGTTAACCCAGTTGATGGTGTAGACGTAGGAGTCGCCCACTGAGAGCAGCTGCCCGTCGATGTCCACACTGGGCTCCGCGACCGTGCCGATTGTCTTGACCTTATCGCGCGTGTTGTGGAAGACGATCTTGCCGTTCTCGGTGCCATCGCGATAGGTCACCTTGGACGTAAGCGTACCGTCGTTGTTATCGGTCACCTCGAGCAGCACGCGGCACGTCGCGGACGTGTCCACGGGACGCACGCCCTCGGGCAGGTCGACCAAGCGCTCTTTTGCCACCAGGTTAAAGCTATAGGTAGTGGTGTGGTCGGCATTGTGCCGCTTGATGGCAATGCCATCGTTGACGGCGCGGGTAAGGTCAATCGTCTGCTCATGAGTTTCGCTGGTAGCATCGCCGAGCTTAAAGTAAAGCTTACCGAAGTCGACCGTTGCGATACCGTTATCGCTCGCCTGGGTCGTGCCCTCGTCCCTCCATTGGAGCGTACCGTCGGTCTTCTCGGCATACAGGTCAAACGTATACTGGTCAGCCTTGATCTTGTCGCCGGAATCCATCACCTTTTGGGCAGTAAGGCCCTCAAACGTTCCGGACGCGGCATAGCTGTTGGTAAAGGACACTTTGGCCTTGGCGGTACCGTTCTCGGAGCTATAGGTCTTCACATCGCCAGCAGCTTCGACTCCGTTGGAGTCATAGTGCTTGACGGTAGTCTCGGTATAGAGCGAACCGTCACCGCGGTTGTTAACCGCAATCTCTACCGTCCAATAGGACGAATCGTAGGTGTAACCGCCTTGCTTGCCGCTATTCTCGACCACCTTGTAGGTGAACGTCTTGTCCACATCACTCGTCGCAAAGGTCAGACCGCCCAAAATACCGGTATGCGACGTGCCATCGGCCTGCGGTTCATCGTTCGTGACGGTGAGCTTACCCTCATCCGCGCGCAGCAGCGCCTTGAGCTTTTCGGTTGAGGCGGCATCTTCGCCCGTCACCGTAAAGCCGAACATGCCGGCATGGAGATCCTTGCCAATGAGCGTCTTGACGATCTCCAGACCGCCCTGGAGCTCGTAGCTCGTCGAGGTGCGATACCTATTGGTGAAGATGAAGCCTTCCGAGCCGGTCGTGTCGTCGGCGCGGGCAACAAGCTTGCCGCCCTCATCGGTCACGGTAACGGTCAGGGTATAGGTGTGCTGGTCATACTTCCACTCGCCGGGTCCGCTGTTCGGGATCAGCTCGTGAATATCAAACTTATACGTGCCCGGCGCATTAAAGGTGAGCTTCGAGAAATCAACCTTATCGTGCTCGCCGTCTTTAAGGCCCTCCTCCGTTTGCTTCTTCTCGGCATAGCCGTTGCCCGCACTCATCGAAGAGCCGGTGATGAGCCCACCGTCGATGGCAGCCTTGGTAGCGTCATCGGCCGCGGTCATGGTAAAGGTAAACTTGCCCGGGGCATCGGCACCGGCAACCACCTTGGTCACAGACGGGGTGTAGGTTGCCGCCTCGGCGACCGTATAGGTGTTCTTGAATTTAACCGTCGCGACACCGGTGGACGTTGCATCCGACGGGTAGATCCACTGGCCCTCGAGCTCGTCCTTGCCATCGACCTGCTTGCTTACCGATGTCGTGACCCTAAGCGTGCCGTCGCCGTTATCCGCCACGACAGCCTTAACCGTATGGACCGTCTTATCGTACGTGTAGCCCGTTGCCTTGTCGTCAATCTCGCTCACCGTATAGGTGAACGTCTTGCCGGCATCATTCTGATTGAAGGTCAGCCCGCCCGCAGGCATCAAACTCACGGTCTTGGGGTCATTGGCCTCGACGTTTGCAGTCTCAAAGACCTTGCCGGCCGTGGAAAGGCCGACCTTGTTGGCAGATGTCTCGTCGGCAGGCTTGACGATATAGCGGAACGTACTCTTGGGCGAGCCGAACACCGTCGCACCCTCGGGGTACATCAGCGTCTTCTCGATCTGCAGGCCGCCATTGGCGCCATAGTCGAGACTTGCCTCATAGCGATTCACAAACGAGACAGCGGGCGTTGTGGTGCCGGCCTTGCTCGCATCGTACTGCTGCACGTAGGTATTCGCATCTTGCTTGAGCTTAGCAATCTCCTCGTCCGTCAGTGCGCTCGCATCGCCGGCATCGCCCAGCAGCGCCGTCACGCCCGCGCCCTTGAGCACGGTCGTCACGGTATAGAGCTTGGCGGGGTCGTTCTGGCGTGCAAGAATCTTGACGAGCACGATGGCGTCGCCGGTGTAGCCGGTGTCATAGGTGTAGCCGGCGGCCACAGGCTGGTTCTCGTGGATGCGATAGGCAAACGTATGGCCCAGGTCCTGCTCCGTGAGCTTGCGGGCAAAGAGCTTCTCTTTCCCGTTCGTGCCCACCACGACACCGGACACACCGGCCTCCGCCGCCTTGTTGGACAGGTTAGTCTCGGCGCCATTGACCAACGTCTGAACGCCGTTGTACCAAAGACCCGTCACGGCAAAGGTAAACTGGCCCGCGGTAGAGGCACGGCCCTCAAGGGTCTTGCTCACCGTCACGCCGCCAAAGGTGCCCGACGCATGGTATGCATTGGTGAAGGCGGCCTTATCGATTATGCCCTTGTCCACATCGGAGGCGCCGGTGTTGGCGTAGGTCACGCTCGACACGTGCAGCTTGCCCGTGTGGTTGCCCCGCTCGTCCAGATCGGTCACCACGACGGTCGCACGTGCGGTGTGCCTGTCCATGGACATGCTCGCCGGGGCACCAAGCGCGACATTCTCGGTGATATTGAAGCTAAAGGTGCCCGCGCGGTTGAATGTCACGGTCGGGGCGGCTTCGGTGCCAAAGGAGAACGAGGCAACGCGTCCCGACTCGGGCGTGCTGGCGACGGCCTGGTTAGTGCCGATGGCAATGGCCCCATCCGTTACCGCCTGCTTTGTGGTCTTGCCCAGGCCAGTTGCGCTGGCATCGTCCGCAGCGGCGGCAAGGTTAAAGGTATAGCTCTCGCCCTGGTTCCAGTCGCGACCGCTCACGGTCTTCTGACCCTGCAGGGTAACGCTCGCGGGCTCCACGCTATATATATTGGTAAAGGAATGCGTGGCGTTGTTGTCCAGCTGCTTTACCGAGCCGTCTTCTGTGATCTTCTAGTACTCGATCGAAGTCTGGATGCCGGCACCCTTCTTGGCGTTGCGTACTACGGCGTAATAGACCGATCCGTCGTAGGTCATGCCTGTAACGCTGCCGGGATTCTCGGCGAACTTGTACACGTAAGCGCGCCCCATATCCACCTGGGCGGTATAGGAGATTGCCGGCCAGGTCACCGTACCGTCGGCGTTATTGCCCACGTTCATGGTGTTGCCTTCGGCGCCCTGAGGCATGGGGGCCTTGACGCTTGTGTCGACCGCATTGGGCTTGAACGTTGCGTTGATATCCGCAAGGCCGCCAACACCCTCGAGCGTAAAGCTAAAGGCGTTCTGGGAAAGCGGGAACGTCCCGGAGTTGTCGACTAGGTTCTTTTGAGCATGGAGGATGATGTCATGTTCGTGCTCATCGTAGCGGTTGGTGAAGGTTGCGTTCTTATTGGCAACATCCGTCTTAGTCTCGGCACCCGCGTCGTTGCACTCCTGTACCATCTTCACGCTCTTAACGACAAGAGCGCCGGCGTGGTTATCCTCCACCACGACCTCTGCAGTATAGACAGCAGCGGAATAGCTTATGCCGCCCGCCCGGGCGTCTGAGCCGGGGATAACCTCCGAGATGGTATAGGTGTACGTGCCAGGCTTGGTATAAGTGATATCGCCAAACGTCGCCGGCTGGTCGTTGGTGAGCTCGACCGTAGCCACCTTGCTCTTGGCACCGCCGGGCATGGGAACGCCGTCGTCGGCCGTAAGCTGCGCGGTAAAGGAATCGCCATCGGCCCAATCGCGACCTTCGAGCACCTTCTTGGCGCTCAGACCGTCTTTGGCCTTAAGCGTTACCGAGCTGGCGCTGTAGTTGTTGATGAACTCGAGTTTATTGCTCGCAGGGATCTTCCCGCCCGCAAGCGCGACAATCTTGCCCTCGATGGTGTTGCCAGTTCCCGACTGCTCCTCGCCACCGACCTTACGTTTCACGAGGCTAAAGCCGGCCGGAAGCACCGACTCGTCGGCAGAGCCGGTAACAGTGTTAACGATGCTCGCCAGCACGTTGCCGCTGGAGTCCTCGCCCTTGGTGGTGAGCTCGCTCACGCTATACTTGTCGCCCTGCTTAAGGTCGTATACGCGGATGGTCTCGCCGGCCTTGATGGAATGGGTGTCGCCGTTCTTGAGCGTAAAGGAGTTGCCCACGGACATGCCATTCGCGTCGAACACGCGTGCCTCGTAGCCCTTCTGGGACTCCGGCAGGGCGAACTTAAACGTAAACGTCAGATCGTGCTTGTTCGCATCCTTGGTGGGCGCGGTAAGGCCACTGTCCGCCGTCACGGTCTTAGTCACCTGCAGGCGCGCCACGCGACGATCGGTATACTGCACGGCCGTTGCCGTGGTAAAGAGATGGTTGAGCTGGAGCGTGCCCAAGTTAGTACGAGTTTTGGAGGCATCGTCTATATATGCTGAGTCATTCTCTTGATAGAGGGCCATGCGGTTGATACCCGTATCGGCAAAGATCGTCGCCAGCTGACCGTTGCGCTTGCCACCGTCCTCGACATAGCGCAAGACGGTCTTGGTGCCCTGTGCCGTCTTGTCATAGCGCATGTGCATCAGGTCGTTCGCCAGAGAAGGCGTTACACCCTCGGCGGTGCACTCCTGGCCCCACGTCAGGCTTCCGCTGGCGTCAACGGTCGCACTCTGCAGCTTGCCCTTGATGTGCGTAAGCGTGTTGTCAATCGAGTCGGGAGAGCCAAACTGCGCCAGGGAAGCAATCAGCGAACCCGGGCCGCTCATGCTACGCACGCCGTCGTTCACCTTACCGGCATCCACGTACACGCCCGAATCGTCCACGATGACCTTGGTAATGGTGGAATTAATCTCATAGCCATCCGGGCTCAACGATTCGCGCAGATAGTACGTACCCTTGATAAGGGGCTTATGCCATGTCGAATCGAGCGGGAAGCATGCAGCACCCTCAATGTCATACGGATAGGTCATGCCGTTTGCCTGCACGGTGTCATACGGCTCGGCACCCGATTTAATGGCATACGTGCTGGGGCTATCGCCGGTAACGTCCTTGGCCTGGTACAGCTCAAACGTCGCGCCGTTCACGGGCTTGCCCAGGTCGTCGACCTTTTGCACAAACAGACGGTTCTGTACGTTCGTAAGGTGGATCACCGTAGAGAACTGCCTGTTTATCGTTTGATATTTGACCATGGAGGTATTGTCTTTGGTTGCCCCCGCCAGAGACGATGCCGTGGTGTGATACACCGCCACGGTATATTCCGCCTTCGACTGGTCCGTCAACATGGCGGCGTACTTCTCGATATCGCCGGGCAGCGACCTGACCGTCACCTCGTAGTCACCATTGGTGTTGACGGCAAAGACACTCGTGTCGGCCGATTTGGCGGCCTGGACGGCACCGGCGATACCGTGTTCGGAACACAGCGTGTAGCCATCGAGCGGATTGCCCGTGACTGGCGTCCACGCGTCTTCGCTTGTATGGTCCGCGCTCGCACCGGTAAGCTTGAGCACGACGGCAAACGTCGTACCCGAACTAATGGCGTTACCCTTATTGTCTTGCGCACTGTTAGGAAGAGAGATGGTCTCCTTGGCGGCAAGATAACCGCCGTTAAGCCACATACGGCTACCCGTCCACTGTTTGCCGTCGGCTGTTGTAACCGTTGTTTGCGGCGCAACCACCACGCCACCCGTGTCACTCGCAGCTTTCTTGTATTGCAGATGCAGCTCACCTGGCGTTGCGGTAGTAGATGAGGTCAGGCTCGAGCGATATCCCGCAGGCAGGCTAATCTCTTTGAGTACAAAGTAGTCATGCCCATCGGCATGCTCTTGGTCGAACGAGAGAACGGAGCCATCCGACTTTTGACCATCCGACTTTTGAAGTATCAGCTGACCCCCGTCTTTTGTCTCGCCTTGAGCGATGAGCTCACCCTCATTCCAGTCAGTTTTTGGTCCATCGGACCGATACAGCGCGAAGGTTGCACCATTGACCGCCTCGCCGTTCTGGTCGACCTTCGCGACCTCGGACGACGGCAGGGTAGTGAGGTTGAACTTGAGCGACATGTTCGATGCGCCCGCGCCGCGCTCCAGATAGAAGAAGCTCAGCGTATGCTTGCTGCTGTCACAGAAGGTGTTGCCGCGGAAGTTGGAGGTATTTACGCCGGCGGTGTCGAACTTCGCTTTGATGGTGGTATTTTCGATGTCCTTCCGGGTTCCATTCGCACCGTCAATATGGCCGACTTTCACTTCGCCGGTGGCAAAGTTGATCTCGAGCGTTGCCTTCTCGTGAATGCCGCCCAAGTCGCCCACGAGCACGCCATCGATGTAGACCCACACGTCATCGTCGCCCGAGAACTCAAAAATCATATCCTTGTTATCGGTGGTCTTTCCGCTCGCAGGCTGGACAAACTCCGTGGTCATGGACATGCCAAAGTGGTGGTTGAGCTTATCGTTCGTTCCGTCCGTTATCGGTTTGGGAGAGAGCTGACCGTTCTGCTCTTCAAAAACCTTCTCAGCCGAGTCAAAGGGGAAGAACTGACCTAGATTCTCACTTGATACGCTGTCCTTATATACGCCCGCTTTAGCGTAGACGTTAAAGGAATTCGTTGTGGAGTTGTACACGGCATAGTTGCCTTTAGAACCGTACGAGTCGTAAACGTAGTATCCGTTCTCAAGTTGGAAAAGGCCCTGTACGTTGTTGTAGACAGCTTTGCCGTCCTGCTGGTGATTTTCCTGGCTGGCGTTGTTAAAGAGGTATGCGAGCGATTCGTCAGTGTACTTATCGCTCGAACCGTAGGAGGTATACGTACCGGCATCGATCGACGGGTAACCGCCTACCAGCTTCTTCTTCACAAAAGAAAGGCGTCCGGAACCATCAATAACGCTTTTGCCCGTCCATTTGTTAATGCCCGTGCCTGCGCCACTATTAAATTTGAGCTGATGACCCTTATTGATGCCGCCGTTGATATTATTGACAGTTGCCGATTTATCGTTGTCGCCATCCACGACCCAGTAGTCAAACAGATTGACCGTGGTGTCGGTGGGATTCACCGTCTTTACGGTATGGTTGCTATAGGGAACAACCTGGTCGGCCGACGCGCTCGTCGCACCAAACATGAGCGCACACGCCGCCAGCGGGACGGCCAAAACCCTCAGGGCACGCTTGGCGGTATTGGTTTTCTTGCCAAAAGGCTTTAGCATTTCTCGAGCTCTCGCACACGCGCGATTCATGAAGGCCCTCCCCAATCCATGAGAACGTCAAGCAGCGGCTCACTATATATGTGTGTCGTCCCCATCGATGCAAATATACGCCCCATTACAGTCTGAAATAGGCCATCGATAAATTTCGATGGCGAGCATTCGGCGCATTGCCTACGATACGGGCAAGCCCCGAGGGGCCGCCGATCGGGCGCCTCCGGATGGCCGTCTGCCCCTGCCCCGTAGAGGGCCCGGGGGGTGTTGCCACCGGGGGCGCTCGCCGCTCCGGACGACTGATAGGAAACTGCCGGGCGCAAGCGCCACGGCCAGGTAATGTGGGTGTCGCGGGGAGGGGTTCCGATCGGCCTACCGATTGGAGGATACCACCGTGGCACCAATTAGAATGCCGGAAGCCGTCATCGGGCTCGATGTCGGGAAATCGTCCCACTGGGCATGCGTCGCGACTCGAGATGGCGAGGTGCTGTTGAGCGCCCCCGTCGCGAACAGGGAGGACGACCTGGACTCGCTGTTCGGCCGCTTCCCCGATGCGCTCGTGGTCGTCGACCAGTCGCGCAACATAGGCGCCCTCGCGCTCGCCCGCGCCAGGGCGGCCGGGATGTCGGCGGCGTACCTGCCGGGACTCGCGGCGCACGGGGCCGCCAGGCTCTTCGCCGGCGACGCCAAGACCGACGAGCGAGACGCGATGGTCATCGCGAAGACGGCGCTTGGCATCCCCGACGCGCTCCTGCCGGTCGGAGACCCAGGTCCGACGATTGCGGCGGCGAGGGCGCTGGCCGCCCAGAGGAACTTCCTGACCTGCGAGAACACTAGGAATAAGAACCGGCTGCGCAGCATCCTGCTGGAATCGTGCCCCGCCTTCGAGGCGCTGGTCGACCTGTCCGACGGGCCCCAGCTGAGGCTCATGGCATCCCTCGGCGGGGCCTGGTCGGTAGCCGACGCCGGGCCCCGCAGGGCGGCGGCGCTCACGCGTGGGGCGGCGCGCGGCAAGATCGAGGCCCTCGTCCGCTCGACGGCCTCCTCGACAAGGCCGGACGCGGCGGCCGTCGCCGCCGAGGACCGGGCGGTGAGGCTGCTCGCGCGCAGGATATCCGAGAACTCGGCGGAGATCGAGGCGATCACGGCGGAGATCTCCAACCTGCTCGAGGGC
>CABTZA010000020.1 GCA_902489225.1 uncultured Collinsella sp. | reverse complement strand
TGCCGAGTCCTACCGAAGTTGCGGTGGAATAGGGACTGTTTTGGAGGACTGGAGCCCCAAACAGTCCCTATTCCACCGCAACTTATGAGATGGGGCGGCGTGCTCTATTGGCTTGCTCTCGTGGTGAGGTCGTGAGCCTGTAAAAGGTGTGCGTGCGCTTACCGTTCGTATCTGCTATCATTCCTAGTCTGTGCGCTCATGCGGGCGTGGCGGAATTGGTAGACGCGCCAGATTTAGGTTCTGGTGGGATTCCCGTGAAGGTTCGAGTCCTTTCGCCCGCACCAACGCACCAGCGTCGGCCTCGGTCGTCGCGACACTTTGTTGCATAAAGGTACCAGCACCTCAGATAAGCTGGGCAGTATGAGGAGGAACGTGTTGAACATCACCGCTTCTGACGTCAAGGACGCCAAGCTCACCGCTACGGTCACCATCCCGGCCGCCGACGTCGACGCCGCGATCAAGAAGGCCTACAAGGACACCGCCAAGAAGTACCGCTTCCCGGGCTTCCGTGCCGGCAAGGCCCCCCGTCCGGTCATCGACTCCGCTCTTGGCGCCGAGGCTACCCTCGCTCAGGCCACCAACGACCTGATCGCCGCCAACGAGCCCGCCGTCCTCAACGAGCTGGACATCGTCCCCACCAAGAACGGTGACTACAAGGAGCTCGACCTCGCCAAGGATCACGAGGACTACACCTACACCGTCGAGTTCTCCCTGCGTCCCGCCGCTGAGCTCTCCTCCTTCGACGCTGTCGAGATCGAGATGCCCCCTGCGGAGGTCACCGAGTCTGAGATTAACAACCAGGTCGAGATGCTCCTCAACTACCGTGCCACCTTCGAGGACGTCGAGGGTCGCGCCGTCGAGGCCGAGGACTACGTCACCGTCGACCTCAAGGCCGTCGAGAACGCCGACAACTTTGCGGCCGAGGGCCGTATGCTCATCGCCGGTAGCGACAGCAACCCCAAGGAGTTCAACGAGGCCCTGATCGGCGCTAACGTTGACGACGTCAAGACCGTCACCTGGACCGACGAGGTCGAGGAGGGCGAGGAGGCCGAGGCCCACACCGTCGAGGTCACCGTCAAGGGCATCAAGGTCCGCAACACCCCCGAGCTCACCGACGAGCTCGTCAAGTCCGACTTTGGCTTCGACAGCATCGACGCTATGCGCGACGCCATCAAGATCGAGATCGAGCAGGACAAGGCTTCCCGCCTGCCGGCCGAGAAGGAGAACCGTTGCGTCTCCGCTCTCGCCGAGCGTCTGCAGCTCGACGAGATGGACGCCGACTACGAGCAGTCCGTCTTTGAGGAGCTTGGCCAGAACTTCCTGTCCAATCTCGCTGCCCGCGGCATGACTCTGGACACCTGGCTGCCCGCTTCCGGTCTGACCATGGAGCAGTTCATCGGCGACCTGCACAAGCAGGCCAACGACGTTGCCCGTGAGTCCCTGGCTCTGGACGCCCTCGCCCGTGAGCTCAAGATTGAGGTTACCGAGGACGACATCAACGCCGAGTTCGAGAAGGCCGGCGTCAAGGACGTCGAGGCTTCCAAGGCCGAGTTCATTGCCGATGGCCGCATGCCTGCCGTCCGCGAGTCCATCCGTCGCTCCAAGGCCGTCGACCGCCTGGTCGAGAACGCCAAGGTGACCGAGGTCGACGAGACCGCCAAGGACGCCGAGTAATTCTCGCCACCTTGCCCACGAGCGCATGTACGCGCCTGTGATGGGGTAAAGTTATAAGCCGGTTATCCGGTTGCTTCGTACGGTGCCAGCCAATGCATAGCATGCGGGCACCGTACGTTTATCTAGAACCAATTTGGTCCGCAAGAGAGAAATGGAGATGCGTATGATCGCTAAGTTCGATTCCGCCCTCGTGCCATACGTTATCGAGCAGACGCCGCGCGGCGAGCGCAGCTACGATATCTATTCGCGCCTGCTCAACGACCGCATCATCTTCTTGGGCGAGGAGATCAACTCCGTAAGCGCCAACCTGGTCGTTGCCCAGCTGCTGCATCTTGAGAGCCAGGATGCCGAGAAAGATATCTCGCTCTACATCAATTCGCCCGGCGGCGAGGTCTACTCCGGCCTGGCGATTCTTGACACTATGAACTTTATTAAGCCGCAGGTCTCAACCATTTGCGTCGGTATGGCCGCGTCTATGGCCGCCGTGCTGCTTTCGGCCGGCGCCAAGGGTAAGCGCTTTTGCTTGCCGCACTCCAAGGTCATGATTCACCAGCCCAGTGGCGGTGCCCAGGGTCAGCAGACCGAGATCGAGATCGTTGCCGAGGAGATTAAGAAGACTCGTCGCGAGCTCAACCAGATCCTGTCCGATGCCTCGGGCCAGCCGATCGAGAAGGTCCAGGCCGATACCGAGCGCGACAACTACCTGACTGCTGCCGAGGCCCTCGACTACGGCCTGATCGACCGTATCGTTACCTCGCGCGATCTCGCCGCGAAGGACGCCTAGGATGGCAGGAAACATGCAGGACAACTTTGACGAGAACGGCAACCCCATCCGCTGCTCCTTCTGCGGAAAAGAGCAGGGGCAGGTCCGTCGCCTCGTAAAGGGTCCGACCAACATCTTTATCTGTGACGAGTGCGTCGCCGCCTGCTCCGAGATTTTGGAGGAGTCGCTGGCTTCGGACTTTATGGACGCTGCCCGCAACGGCAAGCTGCCGGGCTTCCTCAACGACCACGGCCAGGCAGCATCCCAGCCCGCCGTAGACCCCGAGACCGAGGGCTTTGAGCTCGAGGACGACCGCCAGGTCATCACGCACGTGCCGACGCCGCACGAGATCTATGACGAGCTCTCGGCCTATGTAATGGGTCAGGAGGACGCCAAGCGGGCCATGTCGGTGGCCGTGTACAACCACTATCGTCGCGTGATCGAGGGCGGCGCCGCGGTGTCTGCCTTTGACGACGACATGGGCTCGCAGTTCGACGACGATATGGACGAGGTAGAGCTCGCCAAGTCCAACATCTTGCTGCTCGGTCCCACCGGTACCGGTAAGACCCTGCTGGCCCAGACGCTCGCGCGCATCCTCGAGGTGCCGTTTGCCATCGCCGACGCCACCGCGCTTACCGAGGCCGGCTATGTGGGCGAGGACGTTGAGAACATCCTGCTCAAGCTCATCAACGCCGCCGATGGCGATATTGAGCGCGCGCAGGTCGGTATTATCTACGTGGACGAGATCGACAAGATCGCCCGCAAGGCCGAGAACCTCTCCATCACCCGCGACGTTTCGGGCGAGGGTGTTCAGCAGGCACTGCTGAAGATTCTTGAGGGCACGGTGGCCAGCGTTCCGCCCACCGGCGGCCGTAAGCATCCCCAGCAGGAGCTGTTGCAGATCGACACGACCAACATCCTGTTCATCTGCGGTGGTGCCTTTGTGGGTCTGGACAAGATCATCGCCGATCGCGTGGGCAACAAGGGCGTGGGCTTTAACTCCGAGATCGCCGGCCCCACCTCGGTCGACGAGAACGACCTGCTGCGTCAGGTGCTCCCGCAGGACCTCAACGCCTTTGGCATGATCCCCGAGTTTGTGGGACGTACGCCCGTCGTCACCCAGACGCAGGCGCTCGACGAGGACGACCTGGTGTCTATTCTGACCGAGCCCAAGAACGCCGTGGTGCGTCAGTACCGCAAGATGTTCCAGCTCGAGGACGTTGAGCTTGAGTTTGAGGACGCCGCCCTGCACGAGATCGCCCGCATGGCGCTCGCCCGCAAGACCGGCGCCCGCGGCCTGCGCTCCATTTGCGAGGACGTGCTGCAGCAGACGATGTTCGATCTGCCCAGTGAGGAGGGTGTTTCCAAGGTCGTTGTGACTGAAGCCTCCGTCAAGGGCGAAGAGCAGCCCCAGCGCATATACGGGTAAACCAGCAAAAAACTTGCTTGCAAATAGCCTCTGACCATCCGTGGTCGGAGGCTATTTTATATATACGCAATAACCCCAACTACCTGTGTTATTCTGTGTGTTTGTTTAAGCCTCAGCGAAGTCATATCAGACTGAAGTAATCGATACCTAAGGGGAGGAATGTAGGCCCGATTTTCGTAGATTCCGCACGAGCCGAAGACCACTTAATGTGGTCTTCGAGCGAGCCCAGGACCTGACCGTGCGAAAATCGGGCCTACATTCCTCCCCGGCGGGACAGGGAGAGATATATGGAAGAGATGCCCAAGAACTACGATCCGTCGACCAACGAGCCGGCGATCCTGCAGAAGTGGCTCGACGGCGGCTACTACAAGCGCCGCGAGGGCGTGGGCGACTGCACCGTCACCATTCCGCCTCCCAACGTGACCGGCAAGCTCCACATGGGCCACGCCACCGACGACTCCATCCAGGACGCCATCATCCGCATGGCCCGCATGCGCGGCAAGTCCACGCGCTGGGTGCTCGGCACCGACCACGCCGGTATCGCCACACAGACCAAGGTCGACAAGAAGCTTAAAGAGGAGGGCATTAGCCGCCTGGAGATCGGTCGCGACAAGTTCGTCGATGCCTGCTGGGATTGGACCCACGAGTACGGCGGCATCATCGTCGAGCAGATCAAGCGCATGGGCTGCTCCGTCGACTTCGACAACGAGCGCTTTACCATGGACGAGGACTATGCCCAGGCTGTGCGCAAGGTCTTCTGCGACTGGTACCACGACGGTCTGATCTACCGCGGCAAGCGCATCGTCAACTGGTGCCCCAACTGCACCACCGCCATCTCGGACGACGAGGCCGAGTACAAGGACGAGAAGGGCCATCTGTGGCACCTGCGTTACCCGCTGACCGAGCCGGTCAACGGCCAGGACTACATCGTCGTCGCCACCACGCGCCCCGAGACCATGCTCGGCGACACGGGCGTCGCTGTCTCCCCGAAGGACCCCGAGAAGGCCGCCTTTGTGGGTAAGACCGTCAAGCTCCCCATCGTCGACCGCGAAATCCCCATCTTTGAGGATTGGCATGTCGACGCCAACTTCGGTTCCGGCTTCGTTAAGGTTACTCCGGCCCACGACCCCAACGATTACGCCATGGGTCAGGCCCACGACCTTCCGCAGATCAATATCTTCGACGAGCACGCGGTGGTCGTCGAGGGCTATGGCGAGTTCACCGGCATGACCCGTGAGGAGTGCCGCGAGGCGGTCATCAAGTGGTTCGAGGAGCACGACCTGCTCGATCACGTCGAGGACCTCGATCACTCCGTCATGCACTGCTACCGCTGCGACGCCGCACTGGAGCCGTGGCTGTCCGAGCAGTGGTTTGTGGCCGTTGACAAGCTCAAGGGGCCGGCGCTTGACGCCGTTAACTCCGGTAAGGTTACCTTCCACCCCGCGCGTTGGACGCAGACCTACACCACCTGGATGGAGAACCTCAAGGACTGGTGTATCAGCCGCCAGCTGTGGTGGGGCCACCGCATCCCCGTGTTCTACTGCGAGGACTGCGGCTGGGAGGACGCCCTTACCGAGGACACCGATGTGTGCCCCAAGTGCGGCGGTCATCACGTGCACCAGGACGAGAATGTGTTGGACACCTGGTTCAGCTCGCAGCTGTGGACTTTCGCCACGCAGGGCTGGCCGCAAAAGCCGGAGCTGCTCGAGGGACATCACCCCACGACGGCGCTCGTCACCGCGCGCGACATCATCGCGCTGTGGGTCGCCCGCATGGTCATGAGCTCGCTGTACTTCCTGGACGAGGTGCCGTTTAAGGACGTCGTCATCTACCCGACGATTCTTGCCAAGGACGGAAGCCGTATGTCCAAGTCCAAGGGCAACGGCGTTGACCCCATGGACCTCATTGGCATGTACGGCGCCGACGCCATGCGCTACAACCTGCTCACGCTGTGCACCAACAACCAGGACGTCAAGTTTGACGCGAACATCGACAAGAAGACCAAGAAGCTTATCGACAGCCCGCGTACCGAGCAGGCCAAGTCGTTTGTGACCAAGATCTGGAACGCCAGCCGCTTCCTGCTCATGAACATGGAGGGCTACACGCCCGGCGAGCCCGTCGTGGAGACGCCGGCCGACGCCTGGATGTTCAGCCGCCTGGCCAAGGCCGTGAAGATGGTCACCGAGGGCATTGAGAATTACACCTTTGGCGACATGGCCCGCGGTGTGCAGCAGTTCTTCTGGAACGAGGTCTGCGACTGGTACGTCGAGGTCACCAAGGCCCGCCTGAAGGGCGAGGGCCGTCTGCAGGCGCAGCGCAACCTGATTTTTGTGCTTGACACCTCCATTCGCCTGATGCACCCGCTCATGCCGTTTGTCACCGAGGAGATCTGGGACAACATGCCGGCGAGCGTGCTCGACCTGGATGCCGAGGGTAACGTGGATCGCGCGGAGGCGCTTATGATCGCCAAGTGGCCCGAGCCCGCCGACTACGCCAAGTATGTCGACGAGGACGCCGAGCGCGCGTTTGAGCTGTGCCGCACCGTAGTGTCTGCCGCCCGCGCCACCCGTTCGCGCTATCGCTTGAGCCCCAAGGCCGAGCTCGACGTGGTCGTGCGCGCCGGTGCCGAGGACATCGAGAAGCTCGAGAGCCTGCGCTCGACGATTGAGCCGCTGGCGAACACGGCTTCGCTGGTCATGGGCACCGACGTTGAGAAGCCGGCTGCGAGCATCGCCGTGGTCGACAGCGGCGTCGAGGTCTTTGTGGTGCTCGAGGGCAAGGTTGACCTTTCGGCCGAGAAGGCGCGCCTGGAGAAGGAGATTGCTGCGGCCCAGAAGGAGCTTGCCGGCTGCGAGAAGACGCTCGCCAACGAGGGCTTTGTGGCCAAGGCCGCGCCCGCGGTGGTTCAGAAGAAGAGGGACCGTGCAGCTGAGCTCAAGGAGACCCTGGCGGCGCTGACTGCTCAGGTTGCTGACTTCTCGTAAGCGTTACTGGGGGACGCGGTTTGGGGCATTGCTCGCTACTGCGAACAGTCCTGCTCGCACGAAGGCCACATTAAGTAGCCTTCGGCTCGTGCGGAACTTGTATCGAGCAAAGCCCCAAACCGCTCCCACGGCGGTTACGGGGGCGTCCGCTGCCTGGTAGGGCCACTTGGCTGTGACCTTGAGGTCGCTGCAAAGCCGTGTTTGGCTGATATTTTGAATGGGAGGGGCTCGTTGTTGCTTACGGGCCTCTTTTTATGTTGAGGGGACTTTGGCTATGGCGAAGCGTTCTGGGTTGTATTCGGTGCCGTTCTCGTTTGAGTTGCTTTCGTTTGGTGAGGCTGTGGGGCTTGCTGCTGATACGGGGCGGATTTCTGGGGATGCTGGGCCTCTGCTTGAGACGGTTGTCGATATGCTCGATGTGCTGGGGCGTCCGGACGAGTATTTCGATTGCATTCAGGTTGCCGGTACCAATGGCAAGACTTCGACCACGCGTTTTTCGGCCGCTATCCTTCGCGGCGAGGGGCTCAAGACCGCGCTGTATACGTCGCCGCAGCTTGTGCGCTATCCCGAGCGCATGGAGGTTGACGGGCGCGTTGTGAACGACGAGGCCTTTGCCCGTGGCGTTTCTGCCGCTGTTGAGGCGGGACATCGAGTGAATGCCCGTCGTGTGGCGGCGGGGGAGCGCGCTTATTCCATCACGCCGTTTGACTTGCTGACGGCTGCCGCACTTGTGGTGTTTGCCGAGGCCGCGGTGGATGTTGCCGTGCTCGAGGTTGGCATGGGTGGGCGTTGGGATGCCACAAGCGCGACCGATCCCGTCGCCATTGCCATTACGGGCATTGGGCTCGATCACACACGTATTTTGGGCGACACGCTCGAGGCCATTGCGGGTGAGAAGGCTGCGGTTATCAAACCCGGGCGCTTGGTTGTTTTGGGCGAGGGCACACACGAGGCGAGCGTTCAACGCGTGATGGATGCTCGTTGTCGCGAGTGCGGCGTCGTGCCGCTTGTGGTGAGCCACGCCACGACTAAGGTGCCTGCGCACGTGGGCGACACGGTTGAGTTTAGCTGCACCACGTCGCGTGCCATCTATACGTCGAGCATGGTTAAGCCGGCGTATCAGCCGCAGAATGCCGCGTGCGCGATTATGCTTTGCGAGGGGTATTTGGGTCGCGAACTCGATCATGACAAGCTCGATGCGTCGCTTATGGGCTGCCCCACGCCGGGCCGCTTTGATGTACTGGGAACTGATCCGCTCAAGCTGATCGACGCCTGCCATAACCCTCAGAGCTGCGAGAACTTTGTGAGCGCGCTGGACGAGATCGATCCGTGCGTGGAGAATCGCCCCACGCTGCTGTGCGCCGCGCTGGCCGACAAGGACGTGGCGGGTATCGTTGACGTTTTGGTTCCGGCGTTCCCCCGTGTGGTCGTAACCCAGACCGATTCCGATCGTGCTCTGCCGGCAGAGGAGCTCGCCTCTCTTGTGGACGCCAACAAGCTTGCCGGTGTGTACCCGAGCGTGCCCGAGGCCCTCGCGGCTTTCGATGCCGCGGGCGAGCCTTTCGTAGCCGCCGGCACCATCACCCTAGCCGGCGAAGTAGCCGGCCTGCTGCGCTAACCCATCCCCTCAGCAGTTGCGGTGAAATACGGACTGTTTTACAAGCCAGAAGCCTCAAACAGTCCGTATATCACCGCAACTCAAATTGGCTGCGCTTGGGTGCCCGTTTACGAAACCATTTATGCCGCTTAACCTGTGGCATATTGCAAACCTCCATTGGCGAAGGATACGCTCAACTTAACTTGCCAATCGGACCAGTGCTGTTTGGTCCGTTGAGCGTGTCGGGAGGAAACATGAACAGAAGGCATGTCAACGCGGCCATTACCGCGGGTCTGGCTCTGACGATGACGGTCGGCTCGGTGCCGCCGCAGGCGTTCGCCGAGATGATGCAGGGTGATACCACCCAAGTCGTTGCCGAACAAAGTGATGCGACGGGTGCGGCTGCCGCGTCTGCGGACACCGGTCAGGCAACCTCGCAAGACCAGAGTGAAGATAAGATTGCCTCTTTTGCCAGCCTGAACGAGCTTCATGTTGCTGAGGGTTCCGACGCCACGCTGCCCCAGACTGTAACGGCAACCTACGAGAGCGGTACCACCAAGCAGGAAAACGTCACCTGGAAGTTGAACGGCGCTGATGCTCCGGCAACTCTGGTACAGCTGCCTGCCGGCTCGTATGAGTTTGAGGGTACCGTCGACGGCACCACGCAGACGGTCAAGCAGCGCGTGGTTGTCGAAGCTGTTACGGCGGACCCGGCAGTGGTAGATCCGGCGGCAGTAAACGCCCCCGATGTCACAGAGACGAGTAACGAAAGTGGCATTACGGTCGAGTCGATCGACGCCAACCCGATTCTGGAAAAATACGTCGGTGCCGATTACTACGGCCAGATCCAATCTTCGAGCGTTAAGGTAAAGCTGTCGGATGGCACCGAGACCTCGGCGTATGTTGATTGGGACGAAAAGTCGCAGACGGCATTTGATACGGCGACGGAGGAATCCGAAGTCCCCATCACCGGACAGATTACCGGCGTTAGCGTGAACAACAACTGGATCACGCTCGCGGAGACGTACAAAGTGAGTGGTGTGCTCAAGGTGTACGTTCCCCGTTCAACCAGTAATGGCTCATGGGTATGGACTGCAGCTGGTATTGCTCCCGCGCTTCCGTCCAGCATTTCGGTCAATTATTCAAATGGTCAATCTTATACATGCCCTGTTGAGTGGAATGAGATCTCGGCTGATCAGTACCAAAAGGAAGGAACCTTTGTTGTCGAGGGACATTTGAAGAGCTATCCCTCTATGCTCGCACAGTGCACGGTCGCAGTCCGCTCTGTTAAGAGCGTCCAGACCGAGTTGACGTGTACGACCCTAACTGGTGAGGTCCCGTCTCTGCCGTATTCTGCTTCGGTTGTCTTTGATAGCGGCGCCACCGAGCAGATCCCGGTGTCTTGGGATTCTTTCGACGCGTCGCTTTACTCTAAGGTGGGCTCGTTTACGGTTAAAGGTAAACTAAACGGTTTTGATTACCGTGAGGTTACCTGCACCGTTACCGTCAAAGATCCTAAGGACGTACTCGATCTTAATTCTCTGAGGTTCGAGCGCGTGGTCGGCGACATTTCTCCTCTTAGCACGTATGTCTATTTCCCGTTTACGCAGTCAAATAACACTACATACACCCAAGGTTATCAGGTTAATTGGGACAACGCCGACGTGTCTCAATTTCAAAAGGCAGGCACCTATACGGTCACGGGCACGCTTGTGACATATAATGAATCTTCAGCCGCTAATGGCCTAAAGGTAACTGCTCAGGTCGAGGTCAAAGAAGTTGCCTCTATCGACGCTCTTGCTCCCGTTAACACGCCCGTCGGCGTACGTCCTACAACGGGCGGCGGTCTTCCCTACAGCGTTGAGGTTGCATTCACCGACGGTACAAAGAAGCAGTGCAACATTGCGTGGGACCCTATTTTGGACACGCAGGTGGCAAGTGAGGGGTCGTTTAAGCTTTCCGGTTCGCTGTCGTATTGGACCAATACCTCATCTTCATCGTCTACTCAGGTGGAACTGGGTGACAGCAACCGAGTCACGGCGACCATCTCCGTCCGCGCCCTGCAGATGCCTTCCTCGACATCGACAAGCACGCTTATCGGTTGCCAGCCCAATATGCCGGGTTCAATCGAGGCCACGATGTGGAATGGCTCGCGTGGCAATTTCCCCGTTCAGTGGTCGACGATTAGTCAGGACGCCCTAAAGAACCTTGGCCAGATTACGGTTAGCGGATACTTTACCGGCTCTAACATTCCGGCTACGGCGACGGTCAACGTCTGCGATCTCGAGGACAGCAACATCGGCAAGATTGCTTATGTTCCCGGCGCCGGACTTCTGGCTCCGCGCTACACATCCACGCTGTATTTGTCGGATGGCAGCTCGTTCTATCCCCAGTATTCGTCGGGGCAACCTTATAGCTGGGATGAGTTTCCTCAAGAACTGCTGGACGGCAAGCCTGGCGAGTACGAAATTACCGGTACTATCACTGGCTCGTTGGCAAAGATCCATGCGACAGCGGCGTGCGGCGAGGTCAAGGGCGTTAACAACTATAGCGATAACGGTGTGACGCTTGGGCAGTCGTACGAGGACTGGCGCGTTATCTACCCCGGTGAGGAAGTCAATCTGGACTACTTCTACGTGTCCGGCGTATTGCAGGATGGAACGACTTTTGACAGTCTCGGCGTCAACTGGGATACCTACGATAGGTGCCCCCAGAAGGACTGCACGATTACCGGAACGGTAGCCGGAACGAATATCCCCGTGAAGGTCCACGTCATCGTGACTAAAAACTGGGAGGCTCAGCCGCAAACCCTTACGGTGCTCAAGGGCAGCGACGGTACCGCTATGCTTCCCAGCTATGTCGATCTTGTCAGTCCTGATGCGGCAGAACATCCGGACTATTCGCACAAATATGCCGAGGTCAAGTGGAACACGAAGGGTTTTGATTGGACTCAGGGTGGCGTTGTTCGCGGCACTGCAACAATTAGCTTTAATGCAGGGTACGGCATGCAGACGGTTGACGTTCCGATTACTGCCACCGTTAAGATCGCGAGTAAGGCGACCTCGGTTCAGGGCGGAACCATATGGACCATTCCCGGCGCCAAGCCGATGCTGCCGGAATACCTTGAGGTTCGATACGACAACGATGTGTCTTCTGAGCCCCAGCGCGAAAAGGTCACATGGGACCGTGTCGCCGAAGACGCTTATGCCAAGGACGGTTCGTTTAAGGTGAAGGGCAAGCTCCAAGGTGGTGCCGAGGCGACAATCACTGTTGACGTCTGTTCCGTCATCTCCGTTGCCGTTCCTGAGCGCATTAATACGGCCAGCGGTGTTTTCCCCGAGCTGCCGTGGGGTGTCTCGGTTGCCACGAGTGACGGCAAAACTCATAATGCCCAGGTTCAATGGGATTACGTTCGTCCCTCGGTTTATACCGGAGAGGCGGGTCAGGTCACGACAGTGTCTGGCACGCTGTTTGCAAGCGGCCTCGACGGATACGGTGACGGCGCTAACACCGGTCTCACTGTTCAGACCAAGATCGTTATCCAAGGCGTTGAGAAGGCAATCGATAACGGCGAGACCGCAGTGACCACCAAGGCCGGTACCGCTCCGACCATGCCGTCCAAGATGGCGGTCGAGATGAGCGACGGCTCCGTTTCGACGGCGGCTATTGATTGGGATCCGATTGCGCCCGAGAAGTACGAGCAGCCTGGTTCGTTCTATGCGACGGGCCACGTGCTCGGCTTTGATGCCGCTGCCGTTATGGCGCTGTTTGACGATGGCGGCCAGAAGGTCGGCGTGGATGAGAACGGCAACGTTACTGCTAAGGTGACGGTTGCCGACAAGAAGGCGAAGAAGGTGGCGCTGCAGCCCGAGGCTGTCGTGGTCAACACCACGGTCGGATCGATGCTGGAGCTGCCCGATGCCGCGTCCGTATATTACTCGGATGGCTCAGCGCGAGATATTCGGAGCAGTTTAGGCGGCATCGAGATCGAAAAGTGGACTGACACCGACGGCATCGACCTTTCCAAGCCGCTCGCCAAGAAGGGCACATACAAACTCGTCGGTAAGCTCAAGGATGTCGACAACGTCAACGCTATCGTGTACGTCAACGTCTCCGAGGCGCCGCGAACCATCACCAAGCTCGAGGCCAAGTCGTTTAACGTTGCCAGTGGTACGTCCAAGCAGGATCTGTACGCCCAGATGCCCAAGCAGGTTGTGGCGACTTACTCCGACGGCTCGACCGATTTGCTCGACATTGACATGTGGGATCTTTCTAACGTCACGGACGAGCTGCTCAACGGAACCGGCACCGTGGCGATCACGGGTACGGTTAAGCTCAACGGCGCCAAGGTGACCTGCAATGTGACCGTGGTGGATCAGGATGCCCAGACGCCCGACCACGTCGAGCCGATCGATGTTGTTGAGATTGCGGACAATGCCAAGGTCAGCGACCTTATGGATAAACTGCCGTCCAAGGTGACGGTGGTCATGAAGGACGGCAAGACCAAGAACGAGACGCCCGTTAAGTGGTCTCAGGTCGATAGCCTGGGTCGTGCCGGCACTGAGTTTGAGGTTACGGGTCTATCGGACAACGGCATGACCGTAAAGGTTCAGGTCAAGGTGACGGCGCATATCGTGGACTTTGATACCGTTGACGAGATTGAGGTCGAGCGCGATACCAAGGCGGCTGATGCGTTGGCCAAGCTGCCCGCCACGGTCACGGCGATCTACTCTGACGATACCGATTCCGAAGCCAAGGTAGCGTGGGATACCAAGGGCCTCTCCGACAAGGACTTTGCCAAGGAAGGTGAAGTTACGGTTAAGGGCACGGTTGCCGGCACGGATCAGAAGGCGGAGTGCACCATCAAGGTCGTTAAACCGCTTCGCGAGATTCCTGATCACCTTGCTGGTACGGTTGACACTGTGACGCTCGACGACGGGGCGAAGCCCGAGGCTGTTGTGGCCGCCCTGCCCAAGACCGTGAAGGTCGCCATGAAAGACGGATCAGAGGTCGATTCGAAAATCGACTGGACTGCTCCCAAGGAGGCCGTCACCATTAAGAATGACGGTACGAGCGTTGTCGTTACGGGTAAATCCGCGGTTGGCAGCTTTGAGGTTAAGGCTACGGTTAACCTGGTGCCGGTCGTCGAGAGCGTCGCTGACTTCAAGCTTTCGGTTGCTCGCAACACTGCTGCTGGCGATATTGCGCTGCCTGCCCAGGTGACCCTCAACATGTCCGACGGCTCGACGAAGACTGCCGCCGTTACGTGGGATAAGACCCCGCTCACGGCTACTGCCTTGGGTGAACTGGGCAACATTACGCTTGAGGGCACGGTCGAGGGCACTTCGGTCAAGGCCAAGTGCACGGTGACGGTTGTAAAGAGCGATGCCGAGATTCCGACGTCCGTTGAGTCTGTTGCCGGAATTTCCGTCCCCGAGGGTGCGTCTGCCGACGCGGTGCGCGAGGCGCTCAAGGGCGTCAAGGCGACGATCCTTATGAAAGACGGCAAGACGACGGCGGAGTCCGAGATCACATGGACTGAGGTTCCTGCCGCGGCCGACACGTACGGCAACAGCGTCGTCGCCAAGGGCGTTACCGTGAACGGCAACCTGCCTGTCGAGGTCACTGTTACCTCCACGACGACGATCAACAAGGTTGCCGAGGTACCGCAGATCACGGTTGAGCGTGATGCCAAGGCCGACACCGTGACGGGGCAGCTGCCCAAGAAGGTCACCGTGACCTATTCCGATGGTCACACGGACGAGGCCGCGGTCACGTGGAATACGGATGGCCTGGACAAGCAGCTTGCCGCTGTCGACGAGTATACGATCGAAGGCTCCGTCGAGGGCACGACGCTCAAGTCGATCTGCAAGCTGGTCGTCGAGACGCCGGCAAGCGAGATTCCCGTGAGGCCTGCGACGTTCGCTCCCGTTGAGGTGTTTGAGGCAAGCTCTGCCGCCGATGTGCTGAAGGCGCTGCCCAAGAAGGTCTCCGTGATGATGAAGGACGACAGCCAGGAAGACTACGATGTCGATTGGGAGAATGTTCCCGCACTGGATTGGGGTGCCGATGACGTGACCGTGGGCGGTAAGGTTCGCGGTACGGAGCTTACAGTCAGCTGCATGGTACGCGTTAAGCCGCGCCCGGCGGCCAAGGGCCTCGTTATCGTTGACCAAAACAGCAAGGCCACGACTGCCGAAACCGTGCTCAAGGTAGAGCGCGGCAAGGAAATTGACCTTGCTGCCGCGGCAAGCAATGCGGCCGATGGCGCTCTGCTGCGTGGTGCCGTGACGTGGGTCTCGTCCGACCCGACGATCGCCACGGTCGAGAACGGTAAGGTCAAGGCCCTCAAGAACGGAACCGTCGTCATTACCGCGACGATGCCCGTTGATGGTGATGCCGCGGCGATTGCGACGCTTGCCGAGGATGGCGCTGCGGAGACGCCGGCGCCTCAGCAGCTCACTGCTTCGGTGACTGTCGAGGTTGTTGAGCCTGCTGTCGTGCAGAAGCCGACGAGCGGCAAGGATAACGGTGCCAAGCCCGATACCAAGGATCCTTCGGGCAAGAAGAATGGCAAGAAGGCCGCTAAGGGAAGCCTGGCCGAGACGGGTGACAACACTGCCGTGGCCGTCGCAGCGCTTGGCGGAACCGGCCTGCTGGCGCTGATTGCTGCAGCGATCGAGAAGCTGCGCCATCGTGCGGAGTAAGGCTGCGAGCTTAGAGCCTTAGGGCTCTAGGACACAAGAAGGCCTCCCGGTTCTCGTCGGGGAATCGGGAGGCCTTTCGTTTGACTGCAGGGCAGCTAATTTGGGACGGGGCATTTTTGACTACCCTGGTCCCCTTGGCAGTTGCGGTGAAATAGGGACTATTTTATGGGCTAGAAGCCTTAAGCAGTCCGTATTTCACCGCAACTTATTGAGGGGCTATTGGGTAAGGACTAGTCTAGGCGGACTGGATCGTGGGGGTAGGCGTTGAGGATCTCGACGCCGGACTCGGTGACCAGGGCCAAGTCCTCGATACGGACGCCGGTGCGGCCGGGGAGGTAGATGCCCGGTTCGATGGAGAATGTCATGCCTGACTCTACGACCTGCTCGTTGACGAGCGAGACGTCGCCCGGCTCGTGGTCCTGCAGGCCAATCGAGTGGCCCAGGCGATGCGTAAAGTACTTGCCGTAGCCAGCGTCCTCAATCACGTCGCGCGCGGCACGGTCCAGGTCGCACATGCGAACGCCCGGTGCGATGAGCGCCTCGGCGGTCTCGTTAGCGCGGCGCACGATGTCGTAGATGCGCGCCGTCTCCTCGTCCGGCTCGCCCCAAAAGAACGTGCGCGTCATGTCCGAGCAATAGTTGCAGTGACGTCCGCCAATGTCGAACAGCACCACGTCGCCGCGCTCGAGTACCGTATCGTCGGGCTCGTGATGCGGGTCGCCGGCGTTGGCACCAAAGCTCACGATCGGCGGAAAGCTAAAGCCCTCGCAGCCGTGGTTGCGATACAGGCCGAGCATCTGGTCGGCAATCTCGCGCTCCGTCACGCCTTCATGGATGAGCTTGATGGCATCGGCCATCACGGCGTCGTTGGCGGCAGAGGACGCTCTCATAAGCTCCTGCTCGGTAGCGTCTTTGTAGGTGCGTGCGGCGGTGACGGCAAAGTCGCCTAGGAAGAACTCGCTCGCGGCGTGACGCTCCATGAGGGGCATCAAAAAGCCGGAACGCATGACGGTGTCGATGCCGAGCGGTTTGGTCGGATCGACCTCGCGCGCAATGGCATCGGCCACGACGTCGTTGTCGGTGTGATAGGCGATGCGGGCATTGTCATACTCCGGCAGTTGGTGCAGGGCGTTGACTAGGATCACCGGCTCGCTACCGCGTGCGAGCAGCACGCCACAAAAACGCTCGAACATATCGGCATAAAAACCGGTCAGGTAATAGATCGACCACGGGTCGTTTACGAGCAGCTGCGCGCCGGGGTGCTGTGCCTCGAGCGCATCGAGCGCGCGCGCCACACGCTGGTCATCGACATGTGCCATACATCGTCCTTTCGCTAGGTTGCCACCATGGTATCCCAAGCCCGGCAGTTGGGGACGTTCCTTTTATGCCGGCACCTGGGGACACTCCTTTGCATCCCATGCGGCCCTCATAAGTTGCGGTGAAATACGGACT